>JABAHL010000001.1:300000-505669 GCA_019353055.1 Faucicola osloensis | reverse complement strand
CGCTTGTGTGCGGTTTGGGCTGTATGGTGTCATCAAAGATGAGATAGCCGATGGCATTGGGTGTGGCATTTTCATGCTGTCTTAGCATGGGTTTAATCAGTTGCCATTGTTGTTTGGCGGCGAGTGTTTCACTGTTTAGAAAGCGGGTGATGCTGTCATGGTAGATGCTCCCTTGTAGTAGATTGGCAAGTCCTGTGGCGGTGGTTTGCCCAAAACTTGCAATGAGGTAGTCGCTGTAGAGTTCTATCATGTCTTTGTTCATTTGTTTACTCTCGCTGACTGCTTTTTTTGTTATGATAGCGCTTTTTTAAAGGGCTGCGTAACTTCAGTCAGTAATAAAAAAGCGATATCAAATCCATGATATCGCTTTTTTTAGCCGAAAAATTTATTGAATACCGCCAAATTTCCCCGCATTAAAATCTAAGATGGCTTGACGGATTTCGGCTTGACTATTCATCACAAAAGGCCCATAACCCACCACGGGCTCATTAATCGGCTCACCACTCATCAGCAAGATTTTCGCTCCCGCTTTGCCCGCTGTTAAGCGTACAAAATCTTCGCCCGTCTCACCACTTTCAATTTCAAAAGTGATTAATTGATTGGCGTATGCTTGCTGGTCGTGATCAGCGTTAATGATAACATCGCCTTGCATCGACAATAACAACAAATTGTGAGTGCGAGAAATAGCGACTTCTATCGAGCGATTGGGTTCAATACTGATATCCCACAAATTAATGGGGGTAAAAGTCGTGCCAATGCCGCGTGCCTTATTAGCACCCTGCTGGGGGGCTTGGGTATTGACAGTAGGGATAAATTCCCCGGCAATTACCTTAACTTGTCCTGCATGCAGTCCTTCATCATCGTGCAGACTGACCACAGGCATGTCATCATTGGCAAGATGTTGGTATTTGGCAGGCGTGGCTTTATCTTTGGCAGGTAGATTGACCCAAAGCTGTACCATGCTAAAATCACCGCCTGCTTGGCTAAATTCAGGGGAGTGAAATTCCTCATGAATCACGCCATTGCCCGCCGTCATCCATTGCACGTCACCTGTCTTAATAGTACCGCCACCGCCACTAGAATCACGGTGGGAAACTTCACCTGCATAGGCGATAGTTACCGTTTCAAACCCTTTATGCGGATGTTGTCCGACACCGCGCGGCGCTTGCGCATTGGGTTCAAAATACTGTTTTGCTGCATAATCGAGCATTAAAAAAGGATCGGTGCGTTTATCACCCACCATGTGATTGAACATCGGGTTTACATGAAAACCATCACCCACCCAATGGGGGCGTGGGGCTGCATGGATTTTATCGACTTGTCGGTAAGTCTTATTGCTATTTTGCTTGCTATTTTGCATGGCCATGATTTTTCTCCTTATTGATAGCTATAATTATAGGAGCAAAAAGGCTATTTTCAAGTATAAATTACATTATATTGGTTATTGTAAATATTAACTAATATAAAAGATAAAAAAAGCAAGGTTCATTACTAACCTTGCCTTGATAAATTATTTAATTATTTTAATCATCAAGTTCTGACCAACGCGCCATTTTTTCAAGTAGCAAATCATCAATCTCGTTGAGACGTTCACTGGCTTGGGTAGCAGCTGCTATATCGCTCACAAACCAGCTGCCATCGGCTAATTTTTCTTGAAGTTCAGCTTGCTCTTGCTCGAGTAGCGCGATTTCATTAGGGAGACTATCTAATTCACGCTGTTCTTTGTAGCTCAGTTTTTTCTTCACGGTATCAGTTTTTGGCGCATCAATGTTAATCACTTCTTTGGACTTTGCTGCTGTCTTTTCTGATTTGTCCGCTTTGGGTTTAATCGCCTGTTCACGGGATTTTTGCGTCAAATAGTCTTGATAGCCGCCCACATATTCTTTGACAATGCCATTGCCATCGCTATCTTCATCAAATACCCAAGTTGATGTTACGACATTGTCCATAAAGGTACGGTCATGGCTAATCAGTAAGATGGTGCCATTAAAGCTATCGACGGCTTCTTCTAACAGCTCTAGGGTTGCCATATCCAGGTCGTTGGTCGGCTCATCAAGTACCAAGATATTTGCAGGTTTCAGTAGTTGTTTGGCTAGCAACACGCGGTTACGCTCACCGCCTGACAAGGCTTTGACTGGCGTTCTTGCGCGTTCTGGGGCAAATAAGAAATCTTGCAAATAGCCGATGATATGTTTCTTTTTACCCGCCACTTCTACAAAATCAGAACCTTCTGCGACGTTTTGTACCACGGTTGCTTCTAAATCAAGTTGGTCACGTAATTGGTCAAGAAAGGCGATTTGTAGATTAGTGCCTAATTTTACTGAGCCAGATTTGGTGATATCAGGCTGGGGAATATCCAAAATCGCATGAATCAGCGTGGATTTGCCAACACCGTTTTTACCGATAATGCCAATACGGTCACCACGCATGATGCTGGTGTTAAAATCTTTTACCAAGGTTTTATCGCCATAACCTAGATTGAGATGTTTGACATTGGCAACCAATTTGCCGCTATTGTCGCCATCGTTCATGCTGATGTTAACTTGTCCGATTTGCTCACGGCGGGATTTACGTTCTTCACGCAGCGCCTTTAACGCGCGCACGCGACCTTCATTGCGGGTACGGCGCGCTTTGATACCTTGACGAATCCACACTTCCTCTTCAGCCAGTTTTTTATCAAAATTGGCATTGGCTTTTTCTTCGGCACTCAGTTGTTGTTCTTTAAGTTCTTGGTAGCGGGCATAGCCTTTATTGACATTGCCTGCTTGCTTGGTGACGTCATAACTGCGTAGAATACCGCGGTCAAGTTCGACAATGCGGGTGGCGATTTTGTCAATAAACGAGCGGTCATGCGAGATAAACAGCAGGGTTAAACCTTGCGCATTTAGCAAAAATTGCTCAAGCCATTCGATACTTTCGACATCCAAATGGTTGGTCGGCTCATCAAGTAATAGCACATCAGGTTTGGTAATCAGCGCGCGCGCAAGCAGTACACGGCGTTTGCGACCGCCCGATAATTCACTAATATCGGCGTCGCCGTCCAAGTTCATCATGGACAGCATGGTCTGTACTTCGCGGGTCAAGTCCCAACCATGGGCATCATCAATTTTATGCTGCAAATCTGACATCAATTCACAGGCTTTCATGTCACCGCTGGCACATTTATCACTGGCTTGCTCGTAGGCTGTCAGCCAAGTTGCCACATCGCCGGCACCTGCCATAACGATGTCGCTGACTTTGCCCGACGTTTCTGGAATGTCTTGCTCAAGCATGGCAATTTTCAGATTGCCACTGATTTGGAATTCGCCACTGTCAGCCTTGACTTGACCGCTAATGACCTTAAACAAGGTTGATTTGCCTTCACCATTGCGCCCAATCAAACACACGCGTTCGCCTTGTTCGATATTAAAATCAATACCATCCAAAATCGGTGCAATACCAAATGCCAAATGAATATCTCGTAAATGAATCAGTGCCATAACTTTCTCAAAGTTTAGTAAAAATGTTTGTATAATAGGAAAATGCGGCTATTGTAGCAGACTTTATGGCAAAAAATTGTGGGGAAACTTATGAGGCATTCTAAATGAGCGAAAAAGATAACCAAAAACAGGCAAGCGATGAAAATGGGTGGGTTAATAGGGTAGAAAAATTAACCCAAGAGTTGATTGATTTACAAACGCAAGTGCTGTTTATGGAAGATACAGTGGATAAACTTGATAATATCGTCACCGAGCAAAGCCAGTTGATTGCTGACCAACAACGGCAATTACAGCTACTTTATCAAAAATTGGAAACTCAAACGCAAGGCTCACAAATTCAGCCGTTTGATTTGTTGAGCGATAAACCGCCGCATTATTAACCTAGTCTAGTGGTCAATGCATATTGAGAATAAAGGATATCGGCGAACTCGGATTCAGTCACTTCCCCGATAACTAAATCTCGCATCGCATCGGCTAACAAAATGTGGTCAATCGTGATTTCAAAATCATTTAATGACAAATATTCTAAAGCAACCGCAAGACCTGTTCGTTTATTGGCGTCAGATAATGCATGAGCTACAGCGATACTTGTTGCATACTTCGCTGCAATCTCAAAAATATCATTAAGTTCACCATATACAATGGCATTATCAATTCTCGCTAAAGCACCTTGTAATTTGCCAATGTCTGCTTTCCCCTTCATACCTTTTTCTGTTGAAAGGATATAGGCATTTATTTCAACAACCCGTTCAAATGGGAAAAATATTAACTCCATTACATATCTGCTAGGCGTTTAAAGGTTTTGTTATGAGTGCGTAGAACTAGTTTGGTTTCCGATTTGATAATTTGCATACCATAAATACCTGACAAATCAAGTTTTTTAGTGGGCTTAATGGCCGGACGTTCTACGATTTTGACGCCATATTTTTCCAATTTTTCGCTCATGTTTAGACCCTAATTTCATCAACAAAAAAACCGCTACAAATTCATTATAGCGGTTAACTAAATTTATTCAAATGCTAAAAGCTTAATCATTCAGCTCGCGAGTGGGTAATACATCCTTAATGGCGTCACGTAAATCATGCATCGCTTTGACTGTGGTATCCCAATCGATACAGCCATCGGTAATAGACTTGCCATATTCAAGCTGGCTCAAATCCGCGGTCAAATCTTGACGACCGCCTTTAAGATGACTTTCAACCATCATCCCAATAATCGAGCGATTACCGTGTTTGATTTGCTCAGCGATATTTTGAATGACCATCGGTTGCAGGTAAGGGTCTTTATTTGAATTAGCATGGCTTGAGTCAATCATGATTTTGCCTGAGACTTTACCTTTGGCAAGTTCATTTTCTGCTTGGGCAACGGCAGTGGCATCATAGTTGGGTTTGCCATTACCGCCACGAAGCACCACATGACCGTATGGATTACCTTTTGATTGAATGATAGACACCAGACCATCGGCAGATAGACCTAAAAAGCTATGACCAGATTTTACCGCTTGCATGGCATTGACCGCCACTGTCATACCGCCATCTGTACCGTTCTTAAAGCCGACTGGGCAAGACAGACCTGAAGACATCTCGCGGTGAGTCTGACTCTCAGTAGTACGTGCGCCAATCGCTGACCAACTTATTAAATCTTGGATATACTGCGGTGTATTGGGATCAAGCGCTTCGGTTGCACAAGGTAAGCCTTTTTCATTCAAATCAAGCAGCAGTTTGCGCGCAACACGCAAGCCCTTATTGATATCAAAGCTATCATTCATGTCTGGGTCATTAATTAAGCCTTTCCATCCCACCGTGGTACGGGGTTTTTCAAAGTACACACGCATCACGACATAAATAGTGTCTTCAATTTCTTTGGATAAAGCCAACAGTTTATCGGCGTATTCATGCGCAGCGTTGACGTCATGAATCGAGCAGGGGCCAATCACCATCAATAAACGTTTGTCTTTACCGTCTAAAATATTACGCACGGTTTCGCGACCTTTGGTCACTGTCTCGATAGCTTTGGGGCTCAATGGTAGTTCGTTTTTTAATTCCGCAGGCGTCACTAGCGGTAAAATTGCTTCAATATTCACGTTATCTACATCAGCGATATCAGTTTTGGCAAAAGTTGTCATAATTCTCACAGGCTGTTGGCAAAAATTTAAAAAATCACTATAAACCAAAAAATTTATAATGTCATTACTTGAGTCAGTAGGAAAGCCTACTTTTAGTTTGGCAGTTGATAAAATTTTTTGTCAATGTTTAAAGTCTGTTTGGATATCTGCATATCCTACAGCAACAGTATAACAATTATTGTATCAGCATACTAGTACAAAATAACAAATGATTGTCATTTAAATTTTTTGATGATTTTACTTTTCATCTGTTTACCCCTAAAATATTTTTTCAAAATTATAACCAAACAAGGCTGTTTAATCTCATGTACGCTAACGCCCCTGCACAAACCATTTCAGACCTTGCTGCAAACGCCGCACTCGCAACCGATATTGCTAACCCAAGCACAGCCAGCTTTTCTAACCTCAGTGAAGCGAGCTTTTCTAACCTAAATGAACAGAATTTGCCGCAAAACGTTGCAAAAACTAAGTTTCAGCCGATTGTCATTGGTATCGTAGCAGGCGAGGTCTCAGGCGATGCGCTGGGTGCAGACTTTATGCGCCAGATGAATAATTTGCGTGATGACATTGTATGGGTGGGCGTGGGTGGCGCACAGATGCAAGCGCAGGGGCTTAACTCAGTGATTGACATGTCTCGTTTGTCGGTGATGGGCTTGGTGGAAGTGGTCAAGCATTTGCCAGATTTGTTTAAAGCACGCGATGAGATTTTGGCAGCGTTTAAACAAAACGCCATCGATATTTTTGTCGGCATTGATGCCCCTGATTTTAATTTGCGATTGGGTGAACGATTAAAATCAGCGGGTATTTATTGTGTGCAATATGTCAGCCCATCGATATGGGCATGGCGGGAAGGGCGAATCGAGAAAATCAAACGCGCGACCAATTTGGTGTTGTGTTTGTTTCCGTTTGAGTTATCTGTCTATCAAAAACATAATCATCCCGCCGTGTGTGTCGGGCATTCACTGCTCAAAACCATGGATGACAATTTGCTTACAACGCCTATGGATGAGCTGCGCCGTGAGTTGATTTGGAATAATCCCACCTACCATCAGTTTTTTGTCAAAATGGGCGAGCTTGAGATGAGCCATCTCATTGCAGTGATGCCAGGCTCAAGACGCAGTGAAATCGATGCGATTTTTCCAAAAATGCTCAAAGCCATTCATCAACTGTTGATTATGGATGATAAGCTATGCTTTATCGTACCAACGGTCAACCAACACCTACTGACTATCGTAGAGCAATATCTAGAAGCCCAGTCAGCGCAGGTACGCCATCATGTGACAGTGAGCTGTGATGAAACACAAGCGGATTTTAGCCAACAGGTGATGGCGGCGTCAGACTTGGTGCTGCTGGCATCGGGTACTGCCACGCTTGAAGCCATGCTACTAGGTAAACCAATGGTGGTGGTATATTCACTCAATAAAATGACCTTTTGGCTGGCAAAACGCCTGGTCAAAGTGCCATATGTGGCACTGCCTAATATTTTGGCAGGTCGAGAAATCGTACCAGAATTGCTACAAGAAGACGCCAACCCAGACAATATTTGCCGTGTAGTACAGCAATCATTAAAAGTTAAAAATTATAACGAGCAGCTGCGAGATTTGCGGCAAACGTCAGAATGGCTGCGTGAGCAAAGCAATATCAATCCTGCCAATGCGGTGATTGATAATTGGCTGACGTGGAAAAAGCAGTAAAAATCTCAGGCAAAATCCAGGCAAAATTTGATGCTTTATCAAGTTGGGTACGGTGATATTGATAGTAAACTTACGCCCAATCTTCTGAAGTGAATGTTGCCATCAAATCATGGGCTTTGGTTCTTGCATCAAGCACCGTCATAAAGGTATAAGCGCCGATGAATTTACGGCTAATAAACATCAGCTCTTTAGGCGGCACGCTAAAGGATTTTGAGGTTGCTGATTTGCTGGCAAGCTTAATGACACGGTTATGTAAATCACTTTGCGCCCAAATATAATTGCCATGTACATCCAGTACATTCGGTGGAATTGTCGGATTACGACTTGGCAAACTAAAAGGTTCACTGGCAAGCAAGCATAACTCTACCATATCATTTTTTACCGAATCGCTAAGATTAGCAAAGAATTCAAAATACTCGCCTGCTTGATCAATCGCTTGGCGCATTTTGCTACGGTCGTGAAAAACCCCTGCCAGCAACAAATTACGGGCGATGAGTAGCAGATTGTCATCAAACTGACGAATGGCGCCAAAGTCCAATAACACCAATTGGTCAAGCTGTGTATCAGGCTGCTGTGTATTAGGCTTTTGTGCAAGGCGAATCAGATAGTTGCCAAAATTGGGGTCGGTCTGCATATCCCCCCATTCAAAAATCTCACGCAGCATAATTTCAATCGAAGCCTGCCCAATCGCATTTCGTCTTTCTTGGGGCAGTGCAAATACTTGCTCATCCAAAATCGACACGCCATCTTCATAGGTCATACATAGCAGCCGATCGGTGCTATAAGCTTTGAGGATGCGCGGCACCACATAGCGACTATCGCCAGCAAAACGTTGAAAAAATAACTCAGTGGTGTCTGCTTCTAGGAGGTAGTTGACTTCATGATGCAGCAGGTCACGGATTTCTTCAAACCAATCATCGAGTTGACGGGTTTGTGGGACAACATTGGTGACTTTAAGCAGTTGGCGGAACAAATCCAAATCACTGTCCACGGCATCAGCGATATTGGGATACTGCACCTTAAATACCACTTGCTCGCCCGTGGCTTTATGAACCGCTCTATGTACTTGCGAAAGTGAGGCGGTGCCAATTGGGGTATGGTCGATATCAAACTCATGGATGGTATCGCCCAATTCGGTTTGTAGCGCGGATTTGATAATTGGCCATGAAAAAGCAGTCGTCTGGCTGTTCAATGTTTGTAAGGCTTCTGTGATTTCGGGGGGCAAAAAATGCTCGCCGTACAGTGCTAACATTTGACCGATTTTGACCACCGAGCCTTTGAGTTTACCCAGCTCATCCACCAAATATTGCGCTTGCTCACGCATAAAAGCTTGTTTTTGTATGGCTTTTTCTTCCTTTGATTTGAATAATCCAAAGGCACTATTGGTCGCCCATCGTCTGCCGATATTGAGCGATGCTTTGGCAATCGATAACCGACGGTCAAGCGCCGAGGTTTTGAGCTGTTCAAGCGGTTGGTTATCGTAATTTTGCGGATTTGCCATACAGGGTGCCTAATGTTTTTGAAAGAAAAAGCCAAATAAAAAGCAAATCATTTTAACACATGATTTGCTTTGATTGTTGTTACCGATTTTTAATAAAGTGGATTAACACTTAGCGTAACCACTTAGCGTAACCACTTGGTTTAACACAGTGGCTAGAGGTCTAAATGTCATATTATTGATTACTGGTTATTTGGCGCTAGATTGAATAGCGCGCCAACCGATATCACGGCGATATTGCATACCATCAAAGCTAATAGCGCCACAAACTGCTAAGGCTTTGGTTTGCGCATCCAAAATATCGTCACCGAGCGCCGTCACGCAAACCACACGGCCGCCATTGGTGATAATTTCACCATTATCAAACGCTTTGGTACCTGCGTGGAAAACTTTGACATCCATATCCGTTTGCCCATACTGAGACTCAAGCGTTGGTAACCCATGGATGACATCGCCGCTACTTGCGCTTTCTGGATAGCCTTTGCTAGCCAGTACCACACCCAAGGCAGGACGCTCATCCCACTCGGTTTGTTTGGGAAGATTGCCATCCAACCCTAATGCTATCAAGTCAACCATTGAGCCCTTTAGCCGCATCATAATGGGCTGTGTTTCTGGGTCACCAAAACGGCAGTTAAACTCAATCACATAGGGGTCATTGTGGTCATCAATCATCAAGCCTGCGTACAAAAATCCCGTATAAGGCGTGCCATTTTCGTTCATGGCATCGACCACTGGCTGAATCACACGCTCAATCACCTTGTCATGTACTTGCTGCGTCACTACGGGGGCAGGTGAGTAAGCACCCATCCCGCCTGTATTAAGACCGCTATCACCTTCGCCAATACGTTTGTGATCTTGGCTGGTTGCCATCGGTAAGATATTGTTGCCATCTATCATACAGATGAAGCTGGCTTCTTCACCTTGCAAGAACTGCTCAATCACCACACGGCTGCCCGCATCGCCAAATTTGTTGCCCGATAACATATCATTGATAGCGTCAATGGCTTCTTGTTCGCTCATCGCCACAATCACGCCTTTACCTGCGGCTAAACCATCGGCTTTGATGACAATCGGCGCGCCTTCGGCTTTCACATACGCAATCGCTTGCTCGGCATCGCTAAAAGTTTGGTATTTGGCGGTAGGGATATGGTGTTTTATCATAAAATCTTTGGCAAAGGCTTTTGACCCTTCAAGCTGCGCGCAATACGCCGTGGGTCCCCAAGCTTTGATACCTGCTTTTGTTAAGTCATCGACCATACCTGCCACAAGTGGCGCTTCAGGACCAACCAGCACAAAGGCAATGTCATTGTCTTGGCAAAATTGAATCACCGCCGCATGGTCTTTGACGTTTAAATCGACATTTTGTAGTTTATGTTCAAGCGCTGTGCCCGCATTGCCGTTGGCAACAAAAACCGTGCTCACTTTGCTATCTTTGGCGCATTGCCATGCCAATGCGTGCTCACGTCCGCCTGTGCCGATGACTAAAATATTCATATTGTTTCCTTAAAAATGTAAAATAGCTGTATGGTAGGCATTGTAACAAATTTTGGGAACTAAATTAAATGACAAAGCATTTTATTATTGGCGTGGATGAGGTCGGGCGAGGCCCGTTATTGGGCGATGTGGTGGTTTGTGCGCTCATCTTCGATAAAGCAATTTTATCTATCAAAGAAGATAGTCTAAGCACTGATTTACCCACCGCTGATAGTGTGAGTATTAGCCACAATCATCCGCTAAGCGCGCTAACTGACTCCAAAAAACTGTCAGAGAAAAAACGAGAAGCGTTATTTTCCTTGATTGAACAAACGGCAAGCGCGCATCAGGTTGTCAAAATTTCTGCCAGCTTAATAGACCAGATCAACATCTTACAAGCGACATTACTAGGGATGAAACAAGCGGTGGCAGGCGTGATGGCGCAAATGTTAGCGCAATACCCAACGGCGACCTTTAGCGTCATGGTGGATGGCAATAAACTGCCCGTGTTGTTTGACTTGCCCAATTATCAGCAAATTACCCATGAGCAAGCGATTGTGAAAGGGGACGGCAAACATGCGTGTATCAGTGGCGCCAGTGTGATTGCCAAAGTGACGCGTGACCGAGATATGGTGGCGTTGTCAAAGTTATATCCTGATTATGGCATTGAGCAGCATAAAGGCTATCCCACCGCCGCCCATATCCAAGCAATAGAGCATTACGGTATTTTGCCCATGCACCGCAAAAGTTTTGCCCCCATCAAACAGAGAATTTTAGACAAAAAAGGTGAACATACAGTCAATATCCGGTAGTAATGAGTGCCGGTCTAAAGTCGCCTCGTGAGCGAGTTTAACTCGTAAGGTGTGCTGAGCATGACGAGTAAAGAGATGGTCTTGCTCGCAGACCTGCAAGCTGTGCCCGATTTGTTTTCAACCTCTCGGTGGACAGCGCGCCAAACAAGGTCTGATAGTCGCCCTGTATGTTCAAATCCATCATAGCAAATTGTAGACTTTTTTCAAACTAGCTTATACTAAATCAATCTGCCAATTAGCGGCTTGCAATTGGATATTTAAGTTTCTGAGTTTGACCGCTATGTCATCGGCTTGTTTTTGCAGTTTGACCGGTTCAATCACTTTTTGCCATTTAATTTCTCGGTAGCTATAACGATCGCCTTCTGTTTTAGCATTATCAATCGCGGTTTGCAGCAGGCGATGGCGTTCGGCAAGTTCATCACGCTTGACTAAAGTGCTGAGCATGGTTGCACCATCGGGCATGACAGCGATGGCATTGGTGCGATGGATATGGTCGATTAACGCATACAGCTCGCTCATGACTTGATTGGCTTGCAGCAACAGTTCATTCGGGTTTTCACTTGGGGTATCGCCGTCTTGGACTTTGACGTTTTCAGCAATGCGTGATTTCAAACTGGCGAGCTTTTTTTGCATATCGGCACGTCGTAACAAAGCTTCTGCAAGTTTCATGGTTATCTCCTTATTGGTCAATTTAGTGGGTCAATTTAAACGTTAAACTCATATAATTGGGTTAAAAATTGGGTAGGATAATCTGTAATCACACAATCGACGCCCATCTCAATCAAGCGTTTTGCCACCTCAACTTCATTCACCGTCCAAGCGGTGACTGTTAAGCCATAAATTTTGGCAATTTCCAACAGGGCTGGGGTAATAAGCGGATAATAAATGCCCACTTGGCTACAGCCTAACGCACAAGCGCGATTAAAGGTTTGCAATATTAAGTTTTTACCCGCTGCATCAGGCGTCGGTAAAAAAGCAATTTGGCTTGCCAGTGTGGTTTTGGGTTCAAGTGTTTTAGGTTCAAGTGTTTTGGGTTCAAGTAATAAGCCTGTCGGAAAGTGAAACGTTAAAAATTGCTGTTGGTTTTGAATTTGGTACAAAATATCGGTATCAAAACTGGTCAAAGTGATGGGTAAATCTTGCCATATTTCTTGTGATAATAGCCTAAGCAGATTTTTAACCAACAAGGCTGGATGAGTTTTGGCATGGGTTTTGATTTCCAGTTCAATATGGCAAAAGTATTGCAGATAGCGTGGTAAATCGTCTAGCAACAATATGTGACGTTTTAAAAACCCTAGCTCAAAACGTTGGGAAAACCGCCCATAGTCCGATTGCACAATGGCGTCTAATTCAGCCCATGTTTTATCAGCAATCCACGATTGTTGTCCTGTAAGACGATTTAAGGTTTCATCATGTACCACCACAAATTTGCCATCGGCGGTCATTTGGACATCAAATTCAACCCCGTCAAGCTGCTTACCCTGTTTTTGCAATTGTTGCACGTAGGCAAATCCGTCTTGACAGTTCTCTAGCCGTTCAGCCCGAGCAGCACGATGACCGAGTAAATAATAGGTTTGATTTGGATGGCGCATACGATGGCTCGCAATAGACAATAAAATTTTATGACTACTAAAAATTATTACAACTAAATTTTATTATAAATAATAGTGAACAACTAGCCAATTTGCAAAACTTTGCTTTATAATGGCATGGTAATAAATTCTGCGTGAAGGTGCCTTATGTCTATGATTTTCCCACAAAATACGTTGTCAAAAAAAATGCGTACGCCGTTATTGTTGGCGTGTTTTGCCTTAGCCGTCGTGGGATGTAGTCGCAATGAGCAAAAAGACGAGCAAACTGGCAGTGCTGCAAGCAGTGAGCAACAGCCAATTGAAACGTCTGATATTGCCTGTAACAATGACAAGGCAACCAGTGCCATTCACAGTTATCTAGTCAATCGCATCGACCAGCAAGCCAAAAAGCAGTCTGACATCATCCAGCAGCAAGCAGGGACGGTGGTTGATATGTCTATCTTGCAAAATGGCTTGTCGCAAGTGGCAATCAATCTAGAGAGCGTGAATGGTAGCAATGGTAAATGCCAAGCGACGGTGTTGTTTAATATGCCTCAAGCGCAGCTCGATAACGCGGATAAAATTTATACCCGTCTAAAAATGCCCGTCGCCGCCGAGCAAATAACGTCGCGTGGTTATCAACTACAAAATAGCACTTTAGTGGCAAACAATGTTGGGTTTGGTCTATCAGCCAGTGGCACCAATTACCAAGTCAATAGCACCACAGGCGACGATGTGATTGGGCTAGTCGGTGAGATTATGGCAAATTCGGCATTAGCGCAAACGCTGACCCAGCCCTCTAATACGCCGTTAGCCGGTTCTTCGGCAGGCGCTATCGCTGTTTTGCCACCTGTGACTAGCAGACCCAGTGTCGCTGCCAACAACAGCCAAAATTCAACGACCAAACCTGTCAAGAAACAAACCACAGAAGAACCAAAAACAGACAGTGAAAAAAACGACAGCGAAAAAACCAAGACTGACGTGACCAACACATCAGACAAGAAAAACACGCAATCAGATAGCGCAGATAAAATATCGGATAAAAAATCTGAGCCAACCACCTCAAATGCTGATAGCAAATCAACCGCTACTAAGTCAGCGGCTAGCACAAGTACAGACAAATCGACCAAGTCAGTATCGCATGAAAAAGTCCCAACCGACACCAATGTAAAATTAACCATTGAAGAAAAAAACGAGCAATATTAACGTTGGCCACTGTTAAATGACGTGTTCAACGTATGCCACCCAGTCATCAATTTGTTTTAGCATGTTTTTAATGTAGTCATGTGACTAACTATAAAACAAATTGATGCGTCGATTTTTCGCCTGCCATCATAAGGATATGAACATGGTCCATTTTGCCCCACAAATCGCTGTTAAAGCTACCTATATGCGCGGTGGTACATCAAAAGGTACTTTTTTCAAGCTTGATGACCTACCTGAGCGCTGCCAAACCGCAGGGCAAGCCCGAGATAATTTTTTACTGCGGGTGGTGGGTAGTCCAGATCCGTATGGTAAGCAAATTGACGGTTTGGGAAATGGCTCATCATCAACCTCCAAAGTGGTAATTTTGTCAAAAACAGACGTTGCCGATCATGATGTGAATTATTTATTCGGTCAGGTCGCCATTGATAAAGCGATGATTGATTGGTCAGGTAACTGTGGAAACTTAACCGCGGCGGTCGGTTCATTTGCGATTGCTAATGGGTTGGTGGATGCCAGTAAAGTGCCACAAAATGGCATTTGTGAAGTGCGTATTTGGCAGCAGAATATCAGCAAAACCATCATCGCGCATGTACCCATAACTGATGGTCAAGTGCAAGAAACGGGCGATTTTGAGCTAGATGGTGTGACTTTCCCAGCAGCCGAAGTCAAAATTGAATTTATCGACCCTGTGGACAGCGATGGCAATATGTTCCCGACGCGCAACTTGATTGACAAACTTAATGTACCTGAAATCGGTGAATTTGACGTCACGATGATCAATGCGGGTATCCCAACGATTTTTTTAAATGCCAAAGATTTAGGTTTTACGGGCGCTGAGCTGCAAAAAGATATCAACAGTAACCAAGAAATTTTGGCGAAGCTTGAAAAAATCCGTGCCCATGGCGCAGTTAAAATGGGACTGATTACAGAGCTAACAGAAGCCCAAACCCGTCAGCATACCCCAAAAATTGCTTGGGTTGCGCCACCCGCTGATTATACCGCCTCTAGTGGCAAAACAGTCAAGGCAGGCGATATTGATTTGCTTGCCCGCGCGATGAGCATGGGTCAACTGCACCATGCCATGATGGGTACAGCCTCGGTTGCGATTGGCACCGCAGCGACCATTCAAGGTACGCTAGTTAACCAAGCGGCAGGTGGCAAAGCGTTGTCTGAAGTACGCTTTGGTCACCCCTCAGGCACGCTACTGGTCGGGGGTGAGTCCTCGCAAGTGGATGGTAAATGGCAAGCCAAAAAAGTGTCTATGAGCCGTTCAGCGCGACGTCTGATGGTGGGTGAGGTGTATGTGCCGGGCGATGCCTTTTAATCGACAAATCATTCACAAGGCAACTAATAGCCCAATACCTAAGAGACTAATAACTAAGAGCCCGATAATGACAGATAACAACGCACACTGGATTGAACTGACGCAAGCGCCAAGCCCAGGGGTAACTGTGGTTCAAACCCTATCTGGCTGTGAGTCCCTACCAAGCAAGTCAAGTAATTCAAGCAAGTCAAGCAATGATTCTGTGGGGCAGTCTAGTTTGAGTGCTGTGTATGGTCAATTTAATCTGGGCTTACATGTAGGGGATGATAGCATGCAGGTGCATCAAAATCGTGCGCATTTGCTGCAATCCTTACAACAATATCATCCCGCATTAAACAGCATTCATTGGCTTAATCAAGTCCATGGTAATGACGTTTATCAGGTTACTGATAAAATTGATACAGCAGCGATATCTGCTGATGCGCATATTACTCGTTTGCCTAATGTTGCCTTAGCGATTATGACAGCAGATTGTGTACCCGTCATGATAGCCACCGATGCAGCAGATGATAACAAACTGATTGCGGCAATTCACGCTGGCTGGCAAGGTCTTAGTAAAAATATTATTGCAAAGACCGTACAAAAAATGGTACACCAGTTTGATTTTGCAGTGGGGGACAATGCGCCTACCGAAATGCAGAAGGTCACTCGTGGGTGGCACGCTTGGGTAGGCGCTAGCATCGCACAATCGAGCTATGAAGTAGACAGTCGTGTCAAAGATGCCGTGTTATCAGCCTTAAATGTATCTGAGGTTGTCGCTACCCAGTTGTTTCAGCCAAATGCTGATAAGGTCGGTCACTATTTTGCCGATTTGCCTGCAATAGCCGAATTACAGCTCAAGGTTTGTGGTATTCATCAGGTGCATAAAAGCGGTTTAGATAGCCATAGTGATGCACGGTTTTATTCGTATCGTCGGCAAATCCAGCATCAATTGCCTGCAACAGGTAGAATGGCAACGCTGATTTTTATGGATTAATTCAATCATAAAAAAAGGCAGTGTGTTAATCATACTGCCTTTTTTGTGAAAGCTAAATTATTGCATGATTTTAACGTAAGCTTGCGCTCTTAATTCCTGCATCCAATCGTCTAGCGCTTGCGGTGCCATACGTTGGTATAGAATTTCACGCGCCATGTTTTTACGATAGACATCGCTCACATCTTTTTGGCGTTTTTCATCGACTTTAAGAATATGCCAGCCAAATTGTGATTGAAAGGGCACAGAATAATCATTTACCGACGTTTTTTTCATCATTGCTTCAAAGCTTGGTACCATATCACCTTCACTGACCCAGCCCAAATCGCCACCGTTGCTGGCGCTTCCTGGGTCTTTTGAGTAGGTACTTGCTAAGGTAGCGAAGTCCTCACCTTGACGCAGTTTTTCATAGATAGTATCGATCTGCTGCTTTGCCATGTCAGCGGGTAGGGCAGTTGACGGGCTGATTAAAATATGGCGGGTATGCCATTGATCGATGATTTTTTGCTGACCGCCGCGTTTATCGACCAATTTAATCACATTATAACCTTCTGCCGTGGCAATGGGATTGGTAACTTGCCCGACTTCAAGGGCGGTGATGTTTTTTGACAATTCTGTCGGTAACTCTGCCGCAACGTGGTAGCCCATATCGCCCCCTTGAATTTGCGCGTTATAGTTGGTTTGCGCCTCAGTCATGATTTGCTCAATATTGGCATTCTCAGCTTGCAAGTTTTTGGCAATTTGGGTGGCTACGCTCAGCGCTTGTTTTTTTTGTTTGTCGCTGGTTTTACCTGCGGCATCGGCTTCAAAAGGCACGCGAATATGTAAGGTGCGATATTGTGATTTTTCTAAAGCGTTGCTCTCTGGTGATTTTAAGAAGTTGTCAACATCTTGATCGGAGATTTTGATGCGGCTGGCAAGTTGTTGCTGCTGCAAGGTTTGTATCGCCAAGTCTTCACTGACTTTTTGACGCAATGCTTGGTAACTACCTGCGCGCTGGGCGTCAAGTTTTTGCTGAAATTCAGCAAGGCTTGCGACCCCATTTTGTTGTGCCAAATTGGTCAACGCAGCATTCACTGCGTTCTCTTCAGCCTGCAGTCCTTGGCGTTTGATTAAATCAAGTTGAATTTGCTTAGTAATTAGCTGATCCAATACTTGCGGATAAAGTTGCTGTGCGGGTGGTACAGGTTTATTTTGCGCTTGAAGCTGTGCAGAAGCTTGAGCAACCGCGCGATCTAACTGGCTGCGTAAAATAGGGGTGTCGTTGACAATAGCAATCACGCCATCAATAACCTGATCTTGCGAGTTGCTAGTGACGACAGGCGCTGACTCAACCAATGAGTTGGCGACCTCTGATGTTACGGGCGCAGGTTGAGAGACAGCTTTTGCTGTTTTTTGCGTGTTAGGTTTTGAGCCACTGGCTTTGGTGTCGGCTTTGACTGATTTGGCAGCGTTGGTGGTTTTGTTTGCTGTTACAGCTTTGGTTGATTTGCTTGTGGTTTGCACTGCAGGTTTGGTACTAGATTTTTTACTAGATTCCACCGTCGTTTTGCTGCTGGTTGTGTTGGTTTTAGCTGTGACCGCTGTTGTTGCAGTCACGGCTTGCGCGTTCAATGTTGGCATAACCAATAGAGCGCCATATAGCAAAGCGCTAGTGAGAGCAGATAGGGCGTTACGGTGAAAATTGGGTAAATTATGCATGACAGCATGGTTCATGGCATGTATCCTTAAAATAAAAACCAAAAAATAAAAAAAGTAAATTCGATCATTCAGAAATCGTGGCAAAACCATTTAGCTTAAATGATGGGTCTTTGACCAAGTGGCTTGGAGGTTGCTAAATGATATTGCTAAGTGATGTTGTAAAGTTTGGGTCATTTTATACAATAATATTTGCTGGCGTATGTCTGTATCATAATAAATCCTAAAAAATCTCGAGTTTTAGGCAGTTTTTTGTGTAAAAGGCGTTTAGTATCTATTAGTATCTAGGGTCATAACCCAATACCCGATTACGCATCAAGCTAGCCAGTCGACCGTCACCTTTGTTGGATAATCCATTTAAGCTAATTTCTGCCATGATAGCGTGGTCAGCACTGTCTTTATCACTTAACTCATCATAATAACGACGAGCATAAATCGATAAGCCATAACAACAGCTACCATAAGTAAAGCCCGCTAACGCATCACTAAAACGACTTTTCTCATTGTCGTATTGCACAGCCCCTAAAAACTGCCAATTATCATTAATAGGTAAAACAGCGGAGCCTGTGAAAGCAGAGAGGGCTTTTTGTCCAAATCTACTGTCATTGCGTTTGATATACCCTAAGTTATAAAGGCTATTGAAAGTTGGCGCATAACGAAACTGGGTGTTAATATAGTTTAAATCAGCGTTGTCATCGACCGAGCCATCTAAATCCACCCAAAAATCTTGACGCGGTTGGGTGCTTACTTCAAAGACGGTACCAGTATTGTCAATTTTTAACCCATCATCAGTATCATCAAGATGTACCCGAATATCACTCAAATAAATTTGTTTGCCCACGCTGGCATCCAAGCGAGTCAAACCATTGCCATCAATATAGCGATAATTTAATGAAGGGGTTAGGTGATTGTTGTCCGGCAGGCGGTCATAGCCCAAAAACCATGAATCTTCATACAACTGCGAAAAATTGAGCGATGCTAAACGGGTATTAAAGTTGGGTACATCAGTCTGGTCTTTATAGGGCGAGTACACATATTTTAGGCGCGGGCTTAATAACTGATAGCCGCCCAAGGAGTCATCAAATTTACCAAATGGGGTGCCTGTTTTAAAGAAATTTAAGCCACTGTCAATACTAAACTGCGGTACAAAAATAGATTGGCTTTTGCTATTTTTATCCAGTCCATTGGCATCGGCTGATTCTTGGTCAAATTGGGTATAAAGGTGCTGTAAACTCACTGATGGGGTCACGTATCCCCAAGTTCGCGTCATTGGATAGGCGGCAGTGAGTTTGTTATACAGTCTGCCACCGCTTTGCTCAGGTGCAGAGCCATCATTGATTGGGCGTTTAAAATAAGCAAAATCGCTGATACCCGTCAAATCAAATTGGGTCACCCAAGGCACACGATATTTGACCGATAACTGCGGCAGACGGTCATACGGTTTGTCTTTATCCAAGATTTTGTCTGAATCGGTTAAATTTCGATCCAGTGTTTGAAAGGTTTCAATCTTGGCAAGGGCAGTCAAATAGTCATTGTAATAATTGGCTTGAATGCGGCGCGGTAAATTTAATTGAACGGTTTCATTACCCAAGGTCTCAAAATCGTTTAAGAATTTAGGATCTGAGACATACTGGTATAGCGCGTCAATGGATAGGTTAGGGATATCTTTTGACTGCCAATGATGATTATAATAAAAGCGGGTACGGTCTTCATCATTGTATTGTTTGTCGTTTGGTAGATAAGAGCCTAACACACTACCATAACCCAATTTTTCTGTCAGATAGCGAAATTCACCCGTCAACATCGGATTGCGGTCAGTAAAAATGGTCGGCGTGACAGTGGCATCGTAATTTGGCGCTAGATTAAAGTAATAAGGTAACTGTACATTAAAACTCCCTGCCGTACTAAAGCCGCCGCGTGGTAACAAAAAACCACTGGTGCGGCGATCGTCAATCGGAAAGTTAAAATACGGCAGGTACAATACTGGGGTATTTTTGACTTTTAACGTGGCATTATAGGCTTCACCGCGACCCGTGTCGGTATTGATATCGATGTTTTTGGCATTAATCTGCCATGTCGGATTGTCAGGCGCGCAGGTGGTAAACATGACATCGTCAATTTCAACGCGGCTTTCATCGACCTTATTAAGCCGTTTGGCATAACCATATGCTTGTAGCGGTACGCTGGCAAACGCCACATCTTTGGCGGTTGCTTTGCTGCTATCCGTTTGGTACGCCAGTTCATCAGCAACGGTAATCAGCCCCCCTTTTGGGCTATCTTTAAGGCTTACACGTGGGTTGCCGTCTGTCGATTGGAGACTTTGCGCGGCATCGACCAACAAGACATTACCTTGAGCGGCTGCAATGCCATCTTGCACGTTAACGACCACTTTATCGGCAGAGATTTGCTGACGACCTTGGTTGATTTGCACATCGCCTGACAATTCAGCGTAGTTTTCATTGTCATAATAGCCATAGTCAGCCGACGCATAAATTGGGAAACTGCTATTGGGCTGATTGGTAGCGGCTGCTGCTAATGCTTGTTGTTGATAGATGGTCGAGGTGGGATATACCCAGTTGCCATGACACATGGCGTCTTTTTTTCGGCTGCCTGCTTTTGATTGCGTATTTGCTTGAGCGCCTGACGGTTGACTATCAGGCGTAAGCGGGCTCAGTAAATTTGTATTAGCATTTGGATTAGCAACCGTGGCGCTAGTATCGTCCGTGGTTTGCGGGGTTTTGGGTTGATAAAAGGTTTTGAGCTTATCTAGACTGGCTTGCTGCTGTTGATTTGGGGTAAAGTTGGGACGAGTACGCGCAGAGTTTGCTTTGATGTCAGGCGCGCTAATCGGCGTGATACCTTGATTGGTGGTCACATCGACAGTAGTGGCGTTGTCTGCGGTGGTGGTGATACTACTATCGGTACTACCATCGGTATCGGGCGTTGCAGCTGAGTTATCAAGGTTTTGTTTTTCAGTACTCTGTGATTCAGTGCTTTGTGACTCAATACTTTGTGCCTCAATGTTTTGAGCTTTTGTGCTTTGTGCTGTCGCTGCATCAGTTGATTTAGTCACGGCGGCTGTCGGCAACACCGCAAGCGCTGAGGTTGAATACAACGTAGTGAACATCGCCCCAAGCGTCATCGCTAAAACATTGGTATGTCGATAAATTTGGTGTAATGATTGATGCAAGCGTGTAGGCTGGGTTGGCAAAGACGAATGTGAAGTTAAACGATTAGAAGTTGACGAAATAGGCGACAATTTCACAAATTTTTTCATTAGACATTTACCAAAGACGCAATATAAAAACCTTCACATCATATCACTAGCACCATCAATATACTATTGCAAAAGATGTTTAAAATTGCAAACATGATAGACGCCACTTGAGAGATACGCAGATTTTCGGTAGCATAACTTATTTTTATTGAGTAAGCCCACCTTATGAACCATCCTGCCGCACAACTTGCCAATCAAGACCCTTCAGATAGCAAACCTTCGCCATCAAATACCGAGCCATGTGAACAACAGCCACTTGAACAACAGCCACTTAAGCAACAATCACGGGAACAACAGCTGCACACTTGGTTGAATGAAGTTTTTCCAAATCAGTCATTGCAGCAT
The DNA here is from genome assembly GCA_019353055.1 of Faucicola osloensis. Taxonomy (GTDB): domain Bacteria; phylum Pseudomonadota; class Gammaproteobacteria; order Pseudomonadales; family Moraxellaceae; genus Faucicola; species Faucicola osloensis_C. Next base: position 484,194 of record JABAHL010000001.1, on the reverse strand, counting down.
GAAAAAATACCTGGTGATGCCAGCTTTCGCAGCTATCATCGCTTAACTGTCGACAATCAACACTATATCGTGATGGATGCGCCGCCAGCAAAAGAATCGGTGAAAGAATTTATCGCCGTGGGCAACTTAATGGCAGGTCATGTGCATGTGCCAAAAATGATTGCCATGGATGAACAGCAAGGTTTTATCGTCCTTGAGGATTTGGGAAACACGGATTTTGCCGATGTCATTGCCAAGGATTTAACGGATGCAGGCGAGCTGGCAAAAACTGAGCGCTATTATCAGCAGGCAATGCAGGAAATTTTGGCGATTCAAAAAATTGACATCAATGACGCCAAAGCTGCTATCCCAAGTTACGATGATGCCTTGCTGCGCCGAGAAATGGGCTTGTTTAGCGACTGGTTTTTACCCTATATCGGCGTGACGATGACCCCAGACTTAGAGACGCTGTGGCAAGATTTGCAGTCTGATATTATCCAGCAAGTCATCGCGCAGCCTCAAGTGGTGGTGCACCGTGATTTTCACAGCCGTAATTTGATGGTATTAAGTCACAGCGATGAGTTGGGCGTGATTGATTTTCAAGATGCTGTCATCGGTGCCTATACCTATGATTTGGCGTCTTTATTGCGAGATGCCTATATCAATTATGATGAAACATGGGTCAACACGCATCTGGCTCATTATCACCAATTGGCGCAAATTGACAAAAGCTTGGCAGAGTTTACCGTGGATTTTAATATCATGAGTATGCAGCGTCATCTTAAGGTATTGGGAATTTTTGTACGTTTGTTCGAGCGAGATGGTAAAGACCGTTATTTGGTCAACCTGCCTAAAGTTTTCAATGATTTATTAACTTGTCTAAAAGCTATCACCCAATGGGATGAGCATCCTACTTTTGATAAGTTTGCTGATTGGATGACAGCCGTCGTTGAACCTGCTTTTCATCAGAAAATTCAAGGATAAAACCCCATGTCAACCACCATCACCCAAGCCATGATTTTATCTGCAGGTAAAGGCACCCGGCTGCGCCCTTTAACCTTGACCACGCCAAAACCGCTTGTCGAAGTCGGCGGACAACCGCTTATCGTGTGGCATATCAAAGCACTCAAACAAGCGGGTATCACCGATATCACCATCAATGTGTCATGGCTTGCTGATAAACTGCTCAATGCAATCGGCGATGGCAGTCAATTCGGTGTCACCATTCATTGGTCGATTGAACCCGAAGAACCGCTTGAGACAGCCGGCGGTATCAAGCTGGCTTTGGCTACCGGCAAATTAAAAGACCAGCCATTTATTTTGGTCAATGGGGATGTGTGGACGCCTTTTGATTTTGCTCAACTAAGCCAGCTTCAGTTAAACCACTCGCAGGCTTATTTGCTACTCACCGACCAAGCGACGCATAACCCAACGGGCGATTTTGCCTTAGAAAATGGCAAGGTCAAGGTAGATGGCACGCCAAAATATACCTTTGCAGGGATTAGTGTGATGTCACCAAGATTATTGGATACGGTCAAGGCAGGTGAGACTGCGCCTCTTGCGCCACTGCTTAAACAAGCCATGCAAGCCGATTTAGTAATGGGTGATTTGCTGAGCGATGAGTGGGTCGATGTAGGCACGCTTGAGCGTTTAGAAAATTTGAACCAAAAATTGTCGGCTAACAAGTAATTTTACAGAAAATTTCAACTTTTGCCATTTTGGTTTTATTTGAAAGCCGAACAAACTAAGCGGTTAAAGCTAAAAAAATGACCCAAAACTGTGATAAAATTTGTCACAGTTTTATTTTTAGCATGTTACATACCACAAAATTTAATTCTGTAACTAATTCTGTAATAATAGAAAATTTAATTCTGTAATATAGGAAAGCCAATGACAACCCCAATTTCTGAACGTCGTCTTGCCAACGCCATCCGTACCCTAGCTTTTGAAGCGGTGCAAAAAGCCAATTCTGGACATCCAGGCGCGCCGATGGGCATGGCAGATATCGCTGAAGTGTTATGGCGTAAGTTTTTAAAGCACAATCCAACCGACCCAAATTGGCTAAATCGCGACCGTTTTGTGCTTTCAAATGGTCATGGCTCAATGCTTCAATACGCTTTGCTGCACTTGACAGGGTATGACGTTAGCATTGAGGATATCAAAAATTTTCGCCAATTGCACTCTAAAACACCCGGTCACCCTGAATATGGCTACACCGCAGGTGTGGAAACTACCACAGGTCCGCTGGGTCAAGGGATTGCCAATGCTGTAGGTTTTGCGATTGCAGAAAAAACCCTAGCCGCGCAATTTAACCGAGATGGTCACCAAGTCATCGACCACCAAACCTATTGTTTTTTAGGTGATGGTTGTTTGATGGAAGGTATTAGCCATGAAGTTTGCTCATTAGCCGGTACGCTGCAACTGGGCAAATTGGTTGTGTATTATGATGACAATGGTATTTCGATTGATGGTGACGTCGAAGGCTGGTTCTCAGATGACACCCAAAAACGTTTTGAAGCTTATGGCTGGCAAGTGCAAAAAGTTGACGGTCACGATACCGATGCCATTACCCAAGCGACCCAAAATGCCATAGCTGAAAAAAATAAACCCTCACTCATCATCTGTAAAACCGTGATTGGCGCAGGCTCACCCAATAAGCAAGGCTTGGAGGCTTCACATGGCGCACCCCTTGGCGCGGATGAAATTTTGCTCACCCGTCAAGCACTCAAGTGGGATCACGAAGCCTTTGAACTGCCAGACGATATTTATGAAGGGTGGGATTGCAAAGTTAAAGGTCAAGCGCTACAGCAATCATGGGAAAGTGAGTTTGATGCTTATAAAGACGCTTACCCAGAGCTTGCCAGTGAATTACTTCGCCGTGTGAATGGTGACTTGCCAGCAAATTTTGAGACACAAGCACAGGAGTTTATCAAGGCGTGTCAAGATAACCCAGAAAACATTGCAACCCGTAAAGCCAGCCAAAATTCAATCAATGCCTTACAGCCATTATTGCCAGAGCTGCTAGGCGGTTCCGCTGATTTGGCAGGGTCAAATCTGACTTGGTTTAAAAATGCTAAAGCGCTCGAAGATGATGCGGCAGGCAACTATATTCACTACGGTGTGCGTGAATTTGGTATGACGGCAATTGCCAATGGTATTGCCTTATATGGCGGCTTTATTCCGTATGTGGCAACGTTCTTGATGTTTATGGAATATGCACGCAATGCGGTGCGTATGTCAGCCTTGATGAAACAACGCGTCATTAACGTCTATACCCACGACTCAATCGGTTTGGGTGAAGATGGACCTACTCACCAACCTGTCGAGCAGTTGTCAAGTCTGCGTGCTACTCCAAATCTACATACTTGGCGACCATGTGATACGGTCGAGTCAGCCGTGGCATGGGTAGAAGCTTTGAAAGCAAAATCAACCCCATCCGCGCTGATTTTTAGCCGTCAAAACCTACCGCACCAAGCGCGAGATATTGAGCAAGTAGCCAATATTGCCAAAGGTGGTTATGTACTAGCCAAAGAACAAGGTGAGCTACGCGCTATCATCATCGCCACAGGGTCAGAGATTGAGCTTGCAATGAATGCTTATACTGAGTTGACTGCCGAAGGTTTGGGCGTGCGCGTCGTATCAATGCCCTGTGCTGAAGTGTTTGCAAAGCAAGAAATTAACTACCGTGACAGCGTGTTGCCACCGCAAGTGCGTGCCCGTGTGGCAGTGGAAGCCAGCCATATCGATTATTGGTACAAGTTTGTAGGACTTGATGGTAAAGTCGTCGGTATGACCACCTTTGGTGAGTCTGCCCCTGCCAAAGACTTATTCCCATACTTTAACATCACCACTGATGCGGTCATTCAAGCGGTAAAAGCGGTTGTTTAAAGTTAATTTCTGAATTACTAAAAGGTGGGCAATGCTCGCCTTTTTTATTTCTCAATTAAATTGAAAGCACCGCAACAAATAATAGTAAATTCTTTGATAGCATTTTAGTTATTAAATTTATAGGAAAATTCGACCAAGTTTAGTTGCCCCGACATTGTAACGCCAATGACAGCATTAACACTGTTATCATTCAATCGCCAATCACCGAGCACTAACCGTTTTTTATCGCCAATTTGATGAACAGCAGGGCGGTGAGTATGCCCATGAATCAATATATCTGCTTTTTGCAAGGCTTGTTTTACGGCTTGATCATTGACATCCATGATTTGAATGGATTTTTTGGCATTATCAGTTTTACTTTTTTGGCGTAAATCTTGCGCGATTTGTTGGCGTTTTTTGATGGGTAGCGCGAGCAAAATTTTTTTAGTGATAGGATGTTGGATGATTTTGCGAAAGCGTTGGTAACCTTTATCATCGGTGCACAGGGCATCGCCATGTTCTAAGCGAATTTTTTTGCCATTTAATGTCAAATAAAACGGCTCAAAAATCAATTGCCCGCCAAACTTGTCGCAAAATTGTTGCCCAAGCAGAAAATCCCGATTACCATGCATGACAAAAATCTGGCAGTTTTTATCGGATAATGTTTTGAGCTTTTCTATAATCGGCTGAAGCGCATCTATTAGGGTGTCTGTATCGGCAACATCATCCCCTAGCCAAGCTTCAAACCAATCCCCAAGAATAAAAAACTGTTTTAGATTGGGCAATAGAGCCAGTTTATCCAAAAAATCTAAAAAAGCCTGCCCTAAAGGATTAGTGGCAGGCTCATTCATACTCAAATGTAAGTCACTGATAAGCACTTGCGCAATGGCAGAGGGATTATCGGTGACCAAATCTGCAAAACTTTGCATACAAAAAATTATTTCTCAATTACTTTTGCATGGGTAATCACCACAGGCGTGGTTGGTACATCAGCGTGGAAACCGTATTTGCCAGTCGGCACACCTTTGATTTTATTGACAATATCCATGCCTTCAGTCACTTTACCAAACACTGCATAGCCCCAACCTTGTGGGTTTTTGCCAGAAAAGTTTAGGAAACTATTGTCTTTTACATTGATAAAAAATTGCGCAGTTGCTGAATGTGGGTCAGAAGTACGTGCCATCGCAATCGTGCCGACTTCATTTTTTAAACCATTATCTGCTTCGTTTTGGATTGGGGCATTGGTAGATTTTTCTTTCATGTTGGCGTCCATACCGCCACCTTGAATCATAAAACCGTCAATGACGCGGTGAAAAATCGTGCCATCATAATGACCTGATTTGACGTATTCTAAGAAGTTTGCCACGGTATTGGGGGCTTTTTCTTGATTGAGTTCGATAACGATGTTACCCATGGTGGTTTCTAATTCTACATATGGCATATCCATTGTGTGCTCCTAATGGTTTTTATGGTTAAAAAAACTTATCTTGCAATTGTTGTGGCTATCCTAGCGATTTTCAATCCAAAAGTCAGTATTTAGTTTGCAAAGTTGGCAAAATTAAATGTTTCAATTAAATTCATTTAAGTTTTTTCAATGTCAAAAAACTGCTAGAATGGCAGATTAGTTCACCATTTTTGTAATAGGTAAGGGGCAACCAAATGACGGCGACGACCGACAAAAGTACAAAAACCGACGATACAGCAGCCAATAGTGAAAAAAATGACTTTATCCGTGCGATCGTACGCGATGACCTTGCTTCGCAAAAATATAGCCAGATTGTGACCCGTTTTCCACCTGAGCCCAATGGCTACTTACATTTGGGTCATGTCAAATCTATTTGTCTCAACTTTGGGCTTGCCAAGGAGTTTGCGGGGCTATGTAACCTACGGTTTGATGACACCAATCCTGATGCTGAAGATCAGGAGTTTGTCGATAATATCAAAGATGATGTCAAATGGCTCGGTTTTGATTGGGCAGGCGAGGCGCGTTATGCGTCCAGTTATTTTGGTCAGTTATATGATTGGGCGGTGAAATTAATCAAACAAGGTGATGCCTATGTTGATTTGCAAAGTCCTGAGGATATTCGTGAAAATCGCGGCAATTTTGGTCAAGCAGGTAAAAATTCACCTTATCGTGATGCCAGTGTTGAAGAGAATTTGCAGCGCTTTGACGATATGAAACTTGGCAAATATGGCAATGGTGAAGCGGTGCTTCGTGCCAAAATCGACATGGCAAGCCCCAATATGAATATGCGCGATCCAATTTTGTATCGTGTCATGCACCAAGCGCATCACCAAACAGGCGATGATTGGTGCATTTATCCCATGTACGATTATGCTCACCCGTTGTCAGATGCAATCGAAGGTATTACCCATTCGATTTGCACCCTGGAATTTGAAGACCACCGTCCGTTTTATGACTGGGTGGTAGATAAAGTGGGCTTTGACAAAGAACCACACCAATATGAATTTGCCCGCCTCAACGTAAACCATATTTTGACCAGTAAACGCAAACTCAAAAAACTGGTCGAAGATGACTTGGTGAGTGGTTGGGACGATCCGCGTATGCCGACGATTGCCGGTATGCGCCGCCGTGGTTATACTCCTGAAGGGTTACGGGATTTTTGTGACCGTGTAGGCGTCAGCAAGTCAGACGGTGTGGTGGATTTTGGCTTACTAGAATTTAGTATCCGTAACTCATTAGAGCATGTGAATCGTGCCATGGCGGTATTAAGCCCACTAAAAGTGACCATTACCAATTTTGATGAAGCCGTCGCCAATGTTGAAACACTCAAAAAAGACAGTGTAAAAACTAAATTCGACAATGGGGTTTTATGGTTGACCCAGCCTAAAAATAGCCATGATGACAGCCAAGGTATGCGTAACATTCCCTTTACCAAAGAAATTTATATTGATAAAGGGGATTTTGAAATCACGCCGCCTGAACGCTATAAACGCTTGTCACCGCAAAACCCAGAAATCCGCTTACGCAATAGTTATGTGCTAAAGATTGACGAGCACATCACCGATGACAATGGCGAAGTGGTGGGGTTGACAGCAACTATTGACCCAAAAACGTTGGGCAACAATCCAGAAGGTCGTAAGGTTAAAGGTGTGATACATTGGGTGTCAGCCAGTCTAGGTGTACCTGCGAAGGTGCGTCTGTATGAGCAGCTGTTCACCCAAGAAGACCCTGCCAAAATTGACATCAATAATTTAGCCGCAGAGATTAACCCTAATTCGCTACGTGAAGTAGATGCCATTGTCGAGCCTTCTTTATCACAAGTCAATGCAGGCGAGCGGTTCCAATTTGAACGCGAAGGGTTTTTTGTGGCAGACAGTAAAGATTATTCACTAGATCATTTGGTGTTTAACCGTATTGTGACCTTAAAAGACAGTTTCAAACCATAAATCATCTTTAACTTAAAAATTAGCTGCATAGCAATATGTCAGCTTTTTTTGTAAAAGGATATCTTAACCTATTGTTACTTATGGTTTTATTATTGTATTAGCTAAACGGTTTTTTTATTTTTTTGCATGCGTAACATTTGTACTGTGCTAAACTACGCATCGTAAATTTAAGTCAGTCTTGCGTAATCAATCCGTTATTCTTGTTAGATTTTGTAACTTTTAATGGCTTGATTTGAATGGCTATTAGGCTTAAGGTATCGTTGTTTATCTGTTTTTCGTAAATATATTGGTAGTTTTGGTAACTGTATGCTTTATCCAACAGCAAGTTAACCATGATTTGATTGAGAGTGTTGAAATGAAAACATTGTTAAAGAAAACGTTGTTAGGTGCTGTCATTGCACTGGTTGGCGTACAAAGTAATGCTGAATTAAATATGCAGACAGGTAGCCAAGCTAAAGTTAGTTGGGGCGGTCAGGGTAGTTTAGATAAAGCCCGTGCTATCATGTATAACAGCACGCCACAGACGACAAGTTTTAATAGCGGTAATTATAATACCTATAACAATGCATACAGTGAGGATGAAAGCTACAATCCTGCATGGTCTCAAGATAGCACACGGGCTTCGGGCAGCTATTTTGCCAATTCCAAAGGTGCTTTGGTAGTGGATGCGTTAACGGGCAATACCATTTATGAAAAAAATGCTGATATCGCCCGTCCGATTGCCTCAATCAGTAAATTGATGACAGCTGTGGTGGTAGCGGAATCAGGCGCTAACATGAGCGAAACATTGACGATTAGTCCCTTAGATTTCAAAACCCCAAAACAATCGGGTAGTGACCGTCTAAAAGTTGGCGATCAGCTTAATCGTGCTGAAATGCTACTGATGATGATGATGAAATCAGAAAATCCCGCGGCTAAAGCATTAGCACGTACTGACCCTATGGGCTATGACAATTTCATCAGCCGTATGAACCAAAAAGCGCGTGAATTGGGGATGACCCAAACCCGTTTTTATGACCCATCAGGTCTAGACTCTCGTAATGTGGCATCACCGCGTGACTTGGCAATTCTTGCCCGTTATGCACAAAAGATGAACTTAGTCACCCAGTTTAGTACTACGCCTAGCCGCCAATTCGGTGTATATAATATCAATTCGGGGTTTCGAACCGTAGCCGCTCGCAGTACCAATTATATGGTGCGGGATGGGTTATATAATATTGGTTTGTCAAAAACAGGGTATATTCGTGAAGCAGGCAACTGCGTACTATTTGAAACCAATGTGGGTAATCGTCCAGCCATTGTCGTATTACTCGGTGCAAGTGATTCAAAAACCCGCTGGAACGATGCAGAAAACATTATTGCTAATTTAAGCATGCGCCGATTCACCTAAAAAAGTCGCAATTTACTGATTTATTTTCTGAAAAAAAGCAAGGATAACTGTCCTTGCTTTTTTTCTTGCTTTTTTATGGGCACAAAACTACCAAAACCAGCTATTTGATGTGTTTTATAAGCTATTTAGCGTGTTTCATACAGGTGGTGGCAAAGGGTACGGCTTCCAGACGTGCGGGCTCGATTTCTTCACCGCTGACGGTGCAAATACCGTAAGTCCCATTTTCGATACGCAGTAAGGCATTATTCACCAATTCAAGGTTGTGCTGGGCTTCGACTAGTAAGTTTTTACGTACATCGTTTTGCTCATTAATCACCGCTTGGTCGTCCCAATCTTGGGTCATATCCGTATCAGGATTTTGCATATCATGTTGGATTTTATGCACGCGAGTTTGGTATTCTTGTTTTAGGTCAAGTAATCGTTGTTTTGCTTTGTCAAGGTCAACCATAAATACTCCAATTTTAGAATAAGATATTGAACGCAGTGCTGCATTCATGTTTTTGTTCTTATAAGCTTATCATTAAGACCCTTCTTAATAAAGTAGTAATATAGTAGTCATACCGTGTTATCACCTTGCGTGGCGTTAGTTGATAGCACCAATAATGTTAAAAATATTCAAAATATGCTAATCTACGCTTATTTTTTTATTCAATTTTTGTTGTCATGTGACAACGTTTTATCAACCCCTACGGGTCACCATCCTGTTATTAACTTAGAGGTTAATCCATGCAATTTGCTCGTTTAAACGATATTGATGTTTCTGACAAAACAGTTTTAATCCGCGAAGATTTGAATGTACCGTTAAAAGATGGCAAAATTGCCAATGATGCCCGCTTAAAAGCAAGCTTGCCCACTATTCAGTTGGCTTTAGATAAAGGCGCAGCGGTTATCGTGTGTTCGCATCTAGGTCGCCCAGACCCATCAAACCCTGAAGCCAAATATTCATTGCAGCCAGTCGCAGATTATTTGGGCGATGCTTTGGGCAAACCTGTCAAATTAGTGACCGATTACGCCCAAAATAATGTGACAGTAGCCCCAGGTGAAGTTGTGCTACTGGAAAATGTACGTTTTAATGCGGGTGAGAAGAAAAACGATGCCGCTTTATCTGAACGCTATGCCGCTTTATGTGATGTATTTGTGATGGATGCTTTTGGTACGGCTCACCGTGCCGAAGCGTCAACAGAAGGCGTTATTGCCAAAGCAAAGACTGCTTGTGCAGGTCCATTGTTAGCGGCAGAACTTGATGCATTAGCCAAAGCTTTAGATAACCCAGCCAAGCCCATGCTTGCGATTGTTGGTGGCTCGAAAGTTTCTACGAAGTTAGATGTGCTTAAATCATTGGCAAAAATCTGTGACCAAATCATTGTCGGTGGTGGTATTGCCAATACATTCTTGGCAGCCAAGGGTGCCAATGTCGGTGCATCCCTATATGAAGCCGACATGGTGGAAACGGCGAAAAGCATTATGCAAGAGACCCATGTATTACTACCTGACGAAGTGGTCGTCGCCAAAAAATCACAGATTGATTTTGATGATTTTTTGGGCTCGCTAGAATCTGCCGATGCGGTAACCAAATCGGTCGATACCATTGCTGATGATGAAATGATTTTAGATATTAGTGCAAGCAGTGCGGCGAAACTTGCCGATGCGATTAAAAATGCCAAAACCATCTTATGGAATGGTCCCGTAGGCGTATTTGAAGTCGATAAATTTGGTGAAGGTACTAAAATCGTTAGTGAAGCAGTCGCAGCAAGTGCAGGCTTTAGCATTGCAGGTGGTGGTGATACGCTCGCTGCGATTGATAAATACAAGGTCGCCGATAAAGTAAGCTACACATCAACAGGAGGCGGGGCGTTCTTAGAATTTGTGGAAGGCAAAACCCTACCTGCCGTGCATGCACTGAGTCAACGTTCCTAAATGCTACCAATCGTTATCATTAATTCAGCGGTATAAACTTACTATCGCCGAATTAATGTAATGTTAAGTTAATATTTGTATGGTAAACATTGTAATTAATTGCACTAAAAATATATTGCAGATAAGATATTATACAAGTATGTATACCCATATGTTTGGCGTTTAAGGAATTAATATGTTAAAACGTAATTTAGTATTGGCAACTTTATTAGCCACTTTATCAATTACTGCATGTAGTAAAAAAACCGAAGAAGCCGCAGCTAACGGTCAACCTGAAGCTGCAGCAAGCGCAGCGGGTCAAGACATTAAAGACGCGACTGCAAGTGCCGCCAGTGTAACAGCAAATGCAGGTGAGGCAGTTGCTAGTGCTGCCACTACAGGTGCTGCGGTTGTCCAAGGCGCAGCAATCAACGCAACTGAAGCTGTTGCCAATGGTGCCGCGCAAGCCACCGCAAACGTAGCATCTGCTGTAGCGACTGGTGCAGCCAATGTAGCACAAGGTGCAGAAGCAGTTAAAAACGATGCAGCAAATAGCAACACTGATATCCAAACCACGGTACCAGAAAAACAAAAATACTAATTTTAGTATTCAGCCTAAAAAAGCCCCAAAATCATTTTGGGGCTTTTTATTGGGTTAGCTATTTTGCCATAATATCAATCATTTCAAAGTTATTTTTTTTGAATTCAAATTATAATGCACTTCTGTTATACTCAAGCCTTGTCCAACACGGCAAAATTCAATTTTTCTAAAATTTTCAATTGATTATTAACTTTACCAAGAGAAAGTAATATGGCTTTGATTTCTTTGCGTCAGCTTTTAGACCATGCAGCAGAAAACAACTATGGTGTTCCTGCATTTAACGTCAATAACTTAGAGCAAATGCGTGCCATTATGATGGCAGCCGATGAAACCAATTCACCTGTGATTGTGCAAGCATCGGCAGGCGCACGCAAATACGCAGGTGCCCCATTTTTACGCCATCTTATTTTGTCTGCCATTGAAGAGTGGCCACATATTCCCGTGGTTATGCACCAAGACCATGGTACCAGTCCAGAGGTTTGCCAGCGGTCAATCCAATTGGGTTTTTCATCGGTGATGATGGATGGCTCGTTAAAGAGTGATGGTAAAACCCCTGCAGACTATGATTATAATGTGGCAGTGACGCGTGAAGTGGTAAAACTCTCTCATGCTTGTGGCGTTTCAGTAGAAGGTGAAATTGGCGTTTTAGGTAGCCTTGAAACGGGTATGGCTGGCGAAGAAGATGGCGTAGGGGCGGAAGGTAAACTTGACCACTCACAGCTGTTAACCAGTGCTGATGAAGCTGAGCAATTTGTTAACGATACCCATGTTGATGCACTAGCGATTGCAGTCGGTACTAGCCATGGGGCGTATAAATTTACCCGACCACCTACCGATGATATCTTATCGATTGCGCGTATCAAAGAAATTCATGCCCGTATTCCAAATACTCATCTTGTGATGCACGGCTCTTCAAGTGTGCCACAAGAATGGCTCAAAGTGATTAATGAAAATGGCGGCAATATCGGTGAAACCTACGGTGTGCCAGTTGAGCAAATCGTAGAAGCCATCAAACATGGTGTACGTAAAGTCAATATTGACACCGATTTACGTTTGGCATCAACCGGTGCCATTCGCAAATTCCTCGCTGAAAACCCAGCAGAATTTGACCCACGCAAATATTTTGCCAAAACCATCGATGCCATGAAAGCGGTTTGTATCGATCGCTATACTGCTTTTGGTACAGCGGGTAATGCGGATAAAATTCGCCCAATTAGTCTAGAAAAAATGGTTAATTTCTATAACTAAACACTAGAACTAAAGTTTTAGCAAATGACTAAAAAGCATGACATTCAAGTGGGTTGACTGAGGTTGCCCACTTTTTTATTGGATTAAATTATTTGTAGTGAGTCATCAATGATAGGATTAATTCAAGGGCAAGTGCATCATCTAATGGCACCTACGGTAGTGGTGATGACCACAGCGGGCGTTGGGTATGAAATTGAGATGCCGCTCAATGCATTTTGCCAAGTGCAATTAAATCAGTCTGTCACCTTATGGACGCATTTTTTGGTACGCGAGGATGCTCAGTTGTTATTTGGGTTCTTAAGCCATAGCGATCGGGAAGTGTTTAGACTGTTGCTTAAAGTCAATGGGGTTGGGGCAAAGATGGCGTTGGCAATGATGTCAACCGTAACGGTGGAGGAGTTGCACCAGTTTGTGATGAACAATGATGAGCTGGCATTGACGCGTATCCCAGGGGTTGGCAAAAAAACCGCACAGCGATTGATCGTTGAATTAAAAGACAAAATCAAACACTTAGGTGATACGTCAGGTTTTGCACCTTCATTGCCCCTAGAGACCGATAGTGGCAATGAAGGCATTATTATTGCTGAAGTCGAAGCGGGGTTAATTGCACTAGGTTATCGCGATAAAGAAGCCCAAGCTGCGATAAAACTGGCAAAATCTGCCATTGATTCACCGTTAACCACCCAAAATCTGCTGAAAGCATCTCTGAAAAATTTGGCGATGAGTTAAAATTGGTTAAAAAAAGAGGCTCAAATGACCCTCTTTTTTTTACCGTTAACTTTATTCTTTTTCGGTTTTTGGCGTCTCTGACTGGGATAATAAGTTTTTTTCCAGATAATGAATGTTTTGCGCTTGTTTACAAAATGCCTTGTCTTTCAAAATCACATCGCGATGCAATGGCACATTGGTTTTGATGCCGGTGATAATCAGCTCGTCAAGGGCATGGCGAAGCTTGGCAATCGCTTGTTCACGGGTTTGACCATGACAGATTAATTTGCCAATCAATGAGTCATAAAAGGTAGGGATGGCATAGTTGGGATAAAGGTGCGAGTCAAAACGTACACCGCTACCATTTGGCATAAAAAAGTGGGTCACCGTACCGGGTGAGGGCATGAAAGTCACAGGATCTTCGGCATTGATACGGCACTCGATAGCATGACCGCGAATTTCGATTTCGTTTTGACGGTACGATAAGCCATAGCCAGATGCGATTTTAAGCTGCTCAACCACTACATCAATGCCGGTAATCATTTCGGTGACAGGATGTTCAACCTGTACGCGGGTATTCATCTCAATAAAGAAAAATTGCTCGTCTTCATATAAAAATTCAAATGTCCCTGCACCGCGATAGTTAATTTGCTCACAAGCCCGGACGCAAGCTTGCAAAATGGGCTCTTTAATATCATCAGGAATCTCTGGGGCAGGCGCTTCTTCAAGCACTTTTTGATGACGACGTTGTAGCGAGCAATCGCGATCAAATAAATGAATGGCATTGCCTTCGCCATCACCTAAAACTTGCACTTCAACATGGCGTGGGTTTTTTAAAAAGCGTTCCATATAGACGCTATCATCCCCAAACCACAATTCGGCTTCTTGTTTGGCGGCTTGCACTTGAGACAATAACTGCTCAAGGCGTTCAACCACGCGCATACCACGACCACCACCACCCGCTGCTGCCTTGATCAATAGAGGAAAACCAATGGCTCTAGCTTGTTCTTCAGCGTTAGCCAGAGTGACGCTGCCCACTGAGCCAGGGACGGTAGGCACACCGGCTTTTTTCATGGCGTTGATAGCCGATATTTTGTTACCCATTAAGCGAATGTGCTCAGGCGCAGGACCTACGAAGGTTAGCCCTGCCTCTTCCACGCGTTCGGCAAATTCAGCATTTTCAGATAAAAACCCATAACCTGGGTGAATGGCATCAGCGCCAGAGATTTCTGCGGCTGTTAAGATAGTATCGATATTGAGATAGCTTTGACTGGCATTGGGCTTGCCAATACAGATGGATTCGTCAACGAATCGAAGGTGCATCAAGTTGTCATCTGCAGTTGAGTAGACGCCCACCGTTTGGATGCCAAGCTGCTTACAAGCGCGAACAATGCGAAGCGCAATTTCACCACGATTGGCGATCAGTAATTTTTTTATCATTGCTATCCCTAATTTTTATCGATAATCAAACTTCAAATAGACAAAAAAGTTAAAAATTAAGACTCGTAACGGACAATCGGTTGACCAAATTGCACCACATCGCCGTTTTGTACCAAGATTTCTGCAATGATACCGCTTTGGGTTGCTTCAAGCGGGTTCATAATTTTCATGGCTTCAATAATGCCTAAACTATCGCCTGCTTGTATCTGTTGACCCACCTTAATAAATGGCGCATCATTAGGACTCGGTGCAACATAATAGACCCCAACCATTGGTGATGTTTCTACCATGCCAGATTTTACAGGGGCAGCATTAGCGGTTGTCGTGGGGGCTATAGTTGCTGTGACGGGTTGAATATTCGCTTGCGGTAAATGGCGGGAAATAGAGACCTTTTTATCGCCATCTTGTACGGTTAATTCTGCTAACGTTCGCTCTTCCATTAAGTCAATAAGTTGCTTGATTTTACTTATATCCATATCCTAACTACCTTAAAATTATACGCTTCATAGACAACTAATTCATAGATTGCCGTATTGTAACAAGATTTTTCTAAAATAAATAGATATAGCAGGGTATATTTGTGTACGTTTGTACACTTAAAATTTGCTGTCATGTTGCTATTTATTTTAGGCTAAATTATGTTGCTACTGATATTTCTGAACCAGATAATTAAACGCTGCGGTATAACCAAAAGCGCCCATACCACAGATGACGGCTTCAGCTTTGTCACTAAAATAAGAATGCTGTCGAAATGGCTCACGCGTGTGAATATTGGAAAGATGGACTTCTATAAAAGGTTTATTTACGGCGAGTAGGGCATCGCGAATTGCCACCGATGTGTGAGTAAAGGCAGCGGGATTGATGATAATCGCGTCAATCTGCTCTTGAGGATTTGTGGTCAATAAACCGTGATGATGGATTTTATCAATCAGGGCAGATTCTTGATTTGTTTGAAAACAGGTGAGTTCAACTTGATGATTGCTGGCTAGTTGTCTTATATCATCTTCAATGTGTTGTAGGGTTTGAAATCCGTAGATTTCTGGTTCTCGCTTGCCAAGCAAATTGAGATTGGGACCATTTAGTACTAACACATGGGTTAGTTGAGTCTTTGTTGTTGTCGTCGTCATGATGATTCCTTTATCTTGGCTGATTTAAAATTTCCTCAAGTTTTTGCAACCTTAACTTATCAATGGCTTCACCGATGTGTTTGCCGGTCAGCTCGCTTGCCACATCTTTGGCAGAAATTTGAGTTAATTGCGTTTTGATGGTGGCTAACAGCGCGGTTTGTTTGACCCGTTGATATAGATGAACGACTTGCAAGGCTTGCTCTAAAAATGAGGTGTCTTTAAGGCTATTAGTTAATCTTAACAGCTCAAATAATGGGTCTGCAGTTAAGTGATCGAAATTTTTTAATTTATCAAAATGCTCAACAATAAATAACCCCAAGCGCTCAGTGTTTTTTGGTACCTTTAAACCTTGGCAAAATTCTAAATACTCAGTGGTTCGGTTATTGTGTTGTTGGTGAGACTTAAAGCAGGTTGAAACCAAAGCAAATTTCATGACGTTGTCCGCTTGTTGCGCTCCCGCCATTCGCAGAGCAGATAACATTAATTGCCATTGGCTAGGATTGTCATTGGATGCTTGATACAGTTTTGGCATAATGACATCGAGGACATTAAGCTGATAAAGCGTGTCAAAATAAATATCCGACCAAGCCTGCGTTAACGCTTTTGACGTCTCTGACCATACCCGCTCAGCGACAAGATGAGTGAGCTCACCCGCGGCTTTCATTTGGCTGGTAAGTTTCGTGGTTGACTCATCGACCGTAAATCCAAGTGGCGCATAACGACTGGCAAAACGGGCAAGGCGCAATACGCGTACCGGATCTTCTGTAAAAGCGATGGACACATGGCGTAATTTCTTTTGCTTAATATCTGCTAAGCCACCATACGGGTCGATGATATCGTCCGCATCAAATTTACCCCGTTTAAAACCGCAGTCAAACAATCCATTGACTTCTATGGCCATGGCATTGATGGTGAGATCGCGCCTGACTAAATCCTCTTCTAAGGTGACAGCGGCGTCAGCGTGTACGTTAAAACCAAGGTAGCCGTTACCGCTTTTGCGTTCTGTGCGAGCCAGTGCATATTCGTCGTGGGTCTTTGGGTGTAAAAAAACCGGAAAATCGGCACCTACTTGCGAAAATCCCAGTTCAAGCATCTGCTCAGGCGTTGCGCCGACCACCACATAATCGCGTTCAGTAACCTCTCGCGCTAATACATAATCGCGTACCGCACCACCGACCAAATAAACTTGCATGACCGCCCCGATGTTTTAACTAAATTAAACCCATAAAAAAACCAGTTTAGAGCACTAAACTGGTTTTATCAATCAACACAAAATTATTTTGCCAATTCTTGCGCTTGCGTTACCGCTACAGCTGTCATATTGACGATACGACGTGCTGTCGCAGAAGATGTCAAGATATGCACAGGTCTTTGCGCTCCCAATAACAATGGACCGACAGTGACACTATTGGTCGCGGTTTTTAGCAAGTTAAATGCGATGTTAGCCGCATCTAAGTCTGGCATAATCAGTAGGTTAGCTGAACCTGTCAATTTGCTAAATGGGAATGAGGCATGGCGGATACGGTCATCAAGCGCGGTATCACCATGCATCTCACCGTCAAACTCAAAATCAACATTCATATCGGTCAATAAATCATAGACTTGACGCATTTTTTTGGCGCTTTCAAAGTCAGATGAACCAAAGTTTGAATGTGATAGCAATGCCACACGCGGTTCAAGACCAAAGCGGCGGACTTCTTGTGCTGCTAATACTGTCATTTCTGCTAGTTGTTCAGCGCTTGGGTCTTCATGTACGTAAGTGTCAGCAATGAACAAGTTACGACCTTGAATCAATAAGGCATTTAACGCATAAAAATCTTTAGCATCCGCGTGTTTTTTGATGACGTTTTGCACGTAGTTTAAGTGCAAGTGGTATGAACCAAATGTACCACAAATCATACCGTCGGCATCGCCACGTTCAACCATTAACGCGCCAATCAAAGAAGTTTTACGGCGAACATCACGACGTGCCAATTCAACCGTCACACCATTGCGTTTATTCATCTCATAATAAAACTGCCAGTAGTCTTTATAACGTGGGTCGCTTTCGATGTTGACTAGTTCATAATTTTCACCTGCCACCATACGTAAGCCCAACCGCTCGATTTGGTTGGCAATAATGGTTGGACGACCGATCAAGATAGGTTTTGCCAAGCCTTCATCCACCACCACTTGCACTGCCCGCAATACGTTTTCATCCTCACCTTCACAGTAAACGATACGTTTTGGTTCTTGTTTGGCACGGGTGAAAATAGGTTTCATCAAGAAGGCAGAGTTATAAACAAACTCTGAGAGTTTATCGCGATAAGCACGCATGTTTTCGATGGGTAGCGTGGCAACGCCAGAATCCATCGCCGCTTTGGCAACCGCTGGTGCAATCTCTAAAATCAAATTCGGCTCTAACGGCCCCGGGATTAGGTATTCACGACCAAAACGTTTGGTTTCATCCACCGTTTTTTGACCTTTTTGTGGGGTGGCTTCCACATGTGCCATGGCAGCAATGGCTCGCACGCAAGCAATTTTCATTTCTTCGTTGACGGTCGTGGCACCCACGTCAAGCGCGCCACGGAAGATATACGGGAAACACAGCGCGTTGTTTACTTGGTTTGGATAGTCAGAGCGACCTGTAGCGATAATCGCATCAGGACGCACCGCTTTGGCGTCTTCAGGTAGGATTTCTGGGTTTGGATTGGCGAGGGCAAAGATAATGGGATCTTGCGCCATGCGTTTTACCATATCTTGGGTCAGCATGCCAGCGGCAGATAGACCTAAGAACATGTCCGCGCCTTCAATCACATCCGATAAGGTTTTGGCTTCGGTATCGCGGGCATAACGCTGTTTTGACTCATCGAGGTTTGCGCGGTTGCTGGTGATGATGCCTTTTGAATCGCCTACAAAGATGTGTTCTTTTTTGGCGCCCAATGCACAAATCAAATCTAAGCAAGAAATTGCTGCGGCACCCGCACCAGATACCACAATTTTGATGTCTTCGATTTTTTTGCCGGTAATTTGTAGCGCGTTTAATAACGCGGCAGACGCAATAATCGCGGTACCATGTTGGTCATCATGGAACACAGGAATATTCATGCGTTTACGCAATTCTTTTTCGATATAAAAACATTCAGGGGCTTTGATATCTTCAAGATTGATACCGCCAAAGGTAGGCTCTAAAGACGCGATTGCTTCGATGAATTTATCCGGATCGTTTTGTGCCACTTCAATGTCAAACACATCAATGCCGGCAAATTTTTTGAAAAGGACACCTTTACCTTCCATCACAGGTTTTGACGCCAAAGGACCGATATTCCCCAATCCTAAAACAGCGGTACCGTTTGTCACCACTCCGACTAAGTTGCTACGAGCGGTATAAAGCGCGGCTTTTTTGGGGTCTTTTTCAATTTCTAGACAAGGTATGGCAACGCCAGGCGAATAGGCAAGTGCCAAATCCCGTTGGTTGGCAAGTGCCTTGATGGGGGTAACAGAAATTTTACCTGGGCGTGGATTGGCATGATAATGCAAGGCGGCTTGTTCAAATAATTCTTTGTCTGATAAGCCATTGTTGGTCGGCGATAATTTATCCATAATATCCTTCGTTGCGACAGTCGTTTTCGAATCGTAGTGTTCGCTATTCTAGCACTATTGACAGATTGATGACTAGTTGAGTACCGGCAAAAAATAAAACTAGTGAGCTAAAAAATCGCGCTACCGACCTTGTCTGTCACCTCAAGATGAGCAGCTGACGCATATTTCAGGCGCATCTGCCAACGGTGGCTCGGTGTCACTCGGCTTGGCTAATGCACTAACTTGGTAAGGATTAGCCAGTAGCTGATACAGTCTATCCACCTCGCCCATGTCATTTTGTTCAGCCAATTCAATGGCTTGCTGCGCCATGCTGTTTCTTAGGACATACACGGGATTGTGGGTCATTACCAACTGTAAAGAATCCTGCTGTAATTTAGTATGGTAAGTAGCAATCCAGTCCGCTAAGGTGGCATTGGGTTGACCGTTACCGCTGCTAATTGAAATTTTCAACTGATTAAGTAAATTAAATTCATGTAATAGGTTTAATTTATCATTGGGCTTGGCGTCAGCAACAATAGCTACTAGCGCTCGCAAGCTGTTGGTAAAGTCGAGTTTGTTTTGCTGCATAATCTCTAAGTACTGCAAAGCAAAGTCACAGTTCTCTTCACTGATGGGTAAGCCAAATTTTTGGCAGAGACCTTGCTGATAGTACTGATAAAAAATCTCACCAAAACTGTCTAAAATTTCGGTTAACTGCTCGCGCGACAAGGTTTCTGGCGGATGATTGGCGGTCAGTTTTTCGCCATTAAGGCGTAAAAATAAGGTAATCAGACGTGACAAATTCCAAAGTCCAATGGATGGCTGGTTTTGATAAACATAACGCCCGTTGTAATCAGAATGGTTGTTGATCCAAATCGGATTAAAGCGCTCCATAAAGCCGTAAGGACCAAAATCGATGGTTGCACCTGTGATGGATAAATTGTCGGTATTCATCACCCCATGGGCAAAGCCAATCAGCTGCCATTCGGCAATGGTTTTGGCGGTTTTATCAACCACTTGTCTCAAAAAATCTTGAATGGGCGTGTCACTGTCAAAACACGGGTTAAAATAGGTTTTGATGACATAACGGGTAAAATACAGCAATAAGTCAGGCGCATAATTTGCCACCCATTCAAAATGCCCAAAGCGAATGTGACAATCTGCGGTACGTAGTAGCGCAGCCCCGCGTTCACGTGTCTCACGGTTGACAGGGGTATCTGACACCACAAAACCTAGTGCGTTGCTAGAGCGAATACCCAAGCAATTGAGCGCATGACCTGCCAAATACTCTCGCACGACGCTTCGAATCACCGCACGACCATCCCCCATGCGCGAGTAGGGGGTTAATCCTGCCCCTTTAAGATGTAAATCGGTCAATTCTCCGTCTTTATCGATTACCTGCGCGAGTAATAGACCACGACCATCGCCTAATTGCCCTGCCCATTGCCCAAATTGGTGTCCAGCATACGCCATGGCTAACGGTTCAAAGCCGTCGGGAACGATGTCGCCGCCCAAGATTTCAACCCAATGCTGCCTTAAAAACTCATCATCAGCCCAACCAATTTGGCGGGCGACTTGCGGATTAAAATGCCCTGCTTGCGGGTTGGTGAGTGGTTTGGGGGGTTGTTTATGATAAAGCCTGGGATCGAGCGTGGCATACGAGTTTTCAATGTTCATAATTTTTCCATTTTTATAGGCATTACTAATATGGAGGTTAAATGCACCCTGTTTAGGGCGTTTTAAGTTATTAATTGCGCTATAATAGCGCGTTAATAGCCGGCTGGAAATTTGATTAAGCTTGCTGACGTTTTTTAAAATTTATATTGCTTACTATACCTTTATCCGACGATAGCGTCTGTGCAATAACTGTGCATGAGTCAATGCCGCTGTAAAATTCACTTTTTGCTGTGATAACTTTCTGCTGTCATCAAGTATTACTTGTTAGAAAATCCGCTTAAAAAAAGCAGTTAAAAAAACAGGTAAAGAAAGCCACTTAAAAAGCCACTTAAAAAAACTACCTAAAAAGCCACTTACGTAAAGGAAGGTCATGCCTGCGTTAGATCTTAACAATCCCAACAATGTCTATTTGGTTCAATCGGGGTTTAATGTCCAAGATATCGAAAAATCGGCTACCTTGGTCAATTTACTTAATCGCTTCCAAGGTAACTTACTCATCGATGAGCAAGATACCACCGTCGGTGTCGGCGCAAAAGCCTACGGCAATACCATTCATATTGCTAAAAGTTATAAAAATTTTTTGAACATCGCCCATGAGCTAGGGCACGCAACCGGTCAATACCAACAAATTAATCGTGATAAAAACAATTTGTATCAATTTGATACGCCACAAGCCTATGGAATGGCACGCGCCAAAGCGGAGGGTGAGGCAACTTATTATGAGTTTTTGGTGGCAAAAGAATTGGGATATCAACGGTTTGTCAAACCCTTGTGGCTTGATAACGCGGCAAAACCGCAAGATAAAGATGTGTTTACTGAAGTCGATGAAATCATGCGCCAAGCAATCAGTGAAAACGACAAAATAACCCAATTGGCAGTCCTTAATCAAAGCATGTTGCCCAGTGGGCAGTTTCATGCGCCACTTTATACTTATGATGAATACAATACCTTGGTGTTCTTGAATAACCGTTTTGCTATTTCGCGTATATCGCAAGATTATCAGCAAGCATTTGGCAAGCCACTGGATTGGAACAGTTATGAAGCCAAATCCCTTGCCAATAAAGCTAACCAGCATTTTGGCACCTTAGCTAATGACATCATCATCAATCACCATATTGACGGTTCTGTGCTTGGACAGCAGGGCGTAGGGGATTTGTTATGGGGTAGTCAGGGGGACGATGTGCTAGTGGGTAATAGCGGTCAAGATCGGCTGCTAGGCGGTGCTGATGATGATGTGCTCATTGGCAATGCCGGTGATGATGTGCTAGTGGGTGGCAAGGGCAATGATTTATATTATTTCACCAAAGGATTTGGTCATGATACCATCATCAATGCGGGCGGTGGCAAAGATACGCTTTATCTTGCAGATAGAGGCTATGACGAGTTGAGCCTAGTCACTCAAGAAAAGCAGGATTTAACGCTGGATTTTGCAACTAGTTCGCCCAATAAAAATGAAAACAATGATAAGCCAACTGACGATCAACTTACCATCAAAGATTTTTATTTGGGCGGCGATAACGCCAGTTTAGCCATCGGTTTTGCAAAAAGCGGTATCGCCAAGTCTGCGATGCTGATGCCAGTCAGTCAATTAACCAGTCAATTAACAAATTTTGGCTCAGTCGCGCAGCGTGATATGACTGATTATCAGCCAGTGCTAGAAAAATCTCTTTTACAATTGGGTAAAGTTAATCTTACTGCTACAAACGACAAATAAGCGGTTTGTCACATAAACGCAAAAAGCTACTGCAAGGAAATGCGATGTTACCATTAGAAATTAAATATTTGCAAAACGCTCAATATGAACCCACCCATGCAGCGATGCTGGCGCGCGTGTTATCGCGTATCGAGCAAAAAAAATCTGCCGGCAGTGAGCAGGCGCAGCTTAGCGCTGATGAGTTATGGATTGTAGATCATGATAATGTGTTTACACTGGGTCAAGCGGGCAAACCTGAACATATTTTGCAAAGAGATAATACCCCCATCATCCACACCGATCGGGGTGGTCAAGTCACTTGGCACGGTCATGGGCAGTTGGTGGTGTATTTTTTATTTGATTTAAATGCGTTGGGGTGGGGCGTGCGCGATTTGGTCAGCAAAGCTGAAAACATCATCATTGATGTCATCACGCCTTATTTGCCGCCAGATTTTTACGCCAAAGCGCGTGCCGATGCACCAGGGGTGTATGTGTATAACCAAGACGATTTAGAACTTGGTAAAATTGCCTCACTGGGATTTAAGATAAAACACGGCTTTAGTTATCATGGCATAGCCATCAATGTACAAAATGATTTGACCCCGTTTCAAATGATCAACCCTTGTGGCTATGCCGGCATGACCATGTTGCGTCTAGCAGATTTTGCGGACGTGGACTATCAAGCATTTACCCAACAATTTATCAACCGTGTCAACCAAGAACGCCAATTTAGCCTAAGCAAATAAAATCTTACTAGAGGCTTAAATATAAGAGCCTTTAATATAAATGTCTTTAATTCAACGATTGATTAGAGTAGGTAATGCCTTTAGCTTCATACACTTGGTAAGTCGCCTGCAGTAAGTCATCAATATACGGATTGGATTGGTGTGCCAACACATTCATAAAAATCGGGGTTGTCGCATCTTCGTGGCGTAGACGATGATAATGAATTTGCTCGGTACGGACGGTTTTTAAACTATCAGGCACTAAGGTAATGCCTTCACCTGCCGCCACCAAGCCCAAAGCGATTTGGATATCGCGCACTTTGGTGGTCAAATGAGGTGACAACTGATGGCGGGCAAACAAATACATGAGTTGGTCGGTTTCGCCATTCAATAGCGGATTTTGCAGGATTGGCAAGGGTGTGCGATGATACAAAATAAGCGTATCTTCTAGCAGCTCTTTGAATGCGATGCCGATATCATCTGGGCGTGATACCAAGGGGTGCGCCATCGGCAGCGCCACCACAAAGCGTTCATGACGTAAGAATATCTGTTGCACAAAGTTATCATTGTGCCGAAATCTTCCAAACCCTACATCGATGTCTCCCGACTTTAGCGCTGACATTTGCTGCTCTGAATTGATTTCGACCAGCTTGATATCCAAATTGGGGTGTCGCTGTTTGACTGTAGAAATAATCTCAGGCAACAAACCGTACAGCACCGAGGCGACAAATCCAATCGTAAGATGATTGCTTCGATGCGGCTGGGCAAAGCGCTGGGTCAACTCACTGGCTTGCTCAAGTTGTAATAATATTGGCTCAATCTGTGCCAAAAAAAAATGCCCCGCTGCGGTTAAGGTCATTGGGCGGTGATAGCGATCCAGCAGTTCGACACCCAGCTCGCTTTCAAGTTGCTGCACATGGCGGCTTAACGATGGCTGCGATATAGCCAAGGTTTTGGCAGCTTGGCTAAAACTGCCTGCTTTTGCCACTACCACAAAATAGGTGAGTTGGGAAATATCCATATCAATACTCAATGATTATTACAGCGTTGTGTTATCGAGGTTAAAAATTATTTACTCATTCAATAAATTATTTATGCAAAAAATTTGCGATCAAGCCAAACCATTAAATCAATGTTACAAAAAATGTCAAATTTATGTCCCAATTTCAAGATATTCTAACCAATATATTATAAAATTTGGGCAATACTACGTTAAAAATATCACGCTAAAAAAATAGTTTAAACCTCTAGATTAAGTTGCTCATTATGGCCATCCGTCTACCCAAGCCAAAAAAAGCCCAGTCTTTACCGCCCATCGAACCCAGTTTCGATAATATGCATCAAGTTGATAAAACGCAAGTTGATGAAATAATTGAAACTGAAGTTGGTACGTCGTTTGTCACCTTAACCGAGATGCATGAAGGCTTTAATAATCGTCAGTTTTTTGATTGGCACGGTCGGGTTAGCCGTGTTCAGTTTTTAGCGTATTCCACCTTTAATGCGTTGATAGCATTAATGCTGGTCGCTTTGCTCTTTGTGATGATTGGTGGCTTTCAGGGCATAGTGAATGCTAGTAGTGAGCAGTTGCCGATGAGTTTGCTTGGCGCAAGTAGTGTGGGTGTGGCGGTTTTGTTTTATCTACAGCTTGCCGTTAGCAAACGGCGCTTCAATGACATTAACAAAACAGGGTGGCTTGCGCTGCTGATGCTAGTGCCTGGGGTAAATATCTTAGTTTACCTTTACTTGCTAGCAGTCGAAGGGACGGCAGGCGCTAATTATTATGGCTTACCTGCTAGACCTGCTACCCAGTTAAAAACGGTACTGATGGTGTTGATTCCGCTTTTAGTCATGTCACTCATCGGTTTGTTAACCCAAGTTGTCGTGCCCAGCTATCAGAGTTATCACAGTTATCAAGCGATGAAAAATAGTAAAGACGCTCAAAACAATGTCATTATGACGACAACACACCCTAGCCAATCGGCTCAGACATTGCCTGCAACTGCTTCAGCGGTTGCCGCCTCTACCGCTCAACCAGAGAATTTAAGAACAGAAGCGGTGGTAATTACTGGTGAGCAATTAGGAAACGGCGTGGCTTCCACCCCACAACCCACCGCGCCAGCGAATGTCAATCCCGCTATGACCACCAATCAAGTGTCAGACACGCTTGCCAACACGCCAAGTAGGACTAATCAGATGCCTGAGGCGCCAATTGACACCGCTAATCCCAATACCCCAAATCCTAATAGCTCAAATCCCAATAACCTAAATCAAGGTTCAAATGAGCGCGCGCAGACGGGCAGCAATCCCACAACAAATGCCACTAATAGTCAAGGGGTGGTTTCTTATGAAGACTTTGTCAAAGCCTCTGAACAACAAATATTTATCGATAGAAGATAATTTGTTTAAGCAAGAGCTAAATTACTGGTTTAATCCTAACCAAAGTATGAATTGACTACCAGTGAATTTCACTATGCACGATTTACAAACGGTTTCAAATCTGCACATTTGCTAATACAAGTTAGCTAAGTATAACAAAACCACAATCAAACCTATGATTAAATAACGCTGCGATATCCCTATAATGTTATCTATCAAGAAGGGGTATTTAACATGAAGATTAACAAAACACATGACAATATAAGGAGTGGCTTAGCATCTCAAAGTTTGGCGTCTCAGTTAGTTTTTGCTGACGTGCTTGAGCATGATTATCGCCAAGCAACCGTCAAATCGGTACTACCGCATTCGCTTAATTCTCAAACTTATTTGGCAGATTACTCATCTAATTTTTTTACCATAAAAGATGAGGACAATCAATTAACCAGAGATTTACGATTTAAAGATATTTTTAAAAAGTCTACAAATTTACCAAGAAAATCAGCCATAGATGATTTGGCGGATGATTTGACAACCGATAACAAAATCGATAATGAATCTTGGCGATATCATCGTAAATGGCTCAGTGTAGTATTTATGATTTGGTTTTTTTTAGCGGTCGGTTTATTGCTAAACGCTGCCTATTATTAACTACAACTATTAGCTACAACAGTTTTTTAGATGAATCATTACATTTCACCATGTAATGATTTTTTTGGCTCAAATGCATGAAAAAAGTTTTATAATGAAGCAATTGTAATAAACCAACCAGTTAAAAGGAAATCGCTTGCTAGTCACTCAAACGGATGCTAATACGCCAACTATCGATTCAACGCTCGATAATCAAACAAAAACTAAGAATAATACAATCATAGACTTGCTTGCGCTTATTACCGATACCATGCCGCAGTGGAAAGTGCATCGCTGTCAAGTGACGGACGGGGTTATTTCACAGCACTTGCCTATGAAATTTATTTACCATTATGAGTATTTATCCGACCTCCTCAAACTGCAACATCCATTAAATGGTCAATTGCTAGCAAGCTTTGATAGATTGCTGACGCGAGAACAATTTGCGCAAATACTTGGCATTCATTCCAACCAAGTAGTTAATCCTTGGCAAATAAAGTTTGCTGGCAAATTGGTGGTATTTTACCAACAACCTGATATTGCATTGCGTTTGCATTGGGTGAATACTCGCAAAACATTTGAGCCTATCTACCTCGCATCAAAATTATCTCAAACAGAAGCTTTGTCCTATGCGATTGATAACGCTTTTACCAATTGGCAGATTATCGGGGTAGAAATTATTCAAAAAAATCCGCAGGTTGAGCTTGTGTATGACAATGATGAAACCAATGGCACCCAATCCATTTTGCCTTCCACCCAATTTGTGCCCGTGCCTACGCCGTTAGCGCATTGGATGATGGCATATTTTCAGTCGCATCCTGTCATTGCCAATGAATGGTTGTCGCTAATCAAATCAGAAGCGCAATCTTATGCCCAAACACAGCAGTTTATTGCAGAGCCATGACTTTTATCAGTATCTTTTTAGCCTTAGCTTTTAGTCATAGCAGCCATGCCATTATCAATACTAGCAACGCCCCAAAATTTTTATACGATTAGCAAATGTTATTGGTTACAATATGCTTATGTTAATTCTAGTGCTCGACCTTATAATTGCACTAGTTTTTGGTTTTAATCGGGTATTGCTAGCAGGCTTTTGACAAGCTGGTATCAAAATATTTAGTGGTTCATATTTAGTGATTTGGATGGTTGGGGAAGCATAACTTATGGAAGGCTCGATTGATCTCGTCAGTTTGGTGACGCATGCCAGTATTTTCGTCAAAATTATCATGGGCATTTTATTATTTGCTTCTTTGTTGTGTTGGGTCACTATTTTTCGTTTAAGTAGTCGCTTGGCAATTGCCACGCGCGCCGATAATTATTTTGAGCAAACCTTTTGGTCAGGGGTTGAATTGCCAACCCTATACAAAGGCGTTCAAGGTAATCCTGATAGAAGTGGACTTGAGCAAATCTTTTTTATTGGCTTTAGTGAGTTTTTAAAACTGCTAAAAAACACCCAAGCCCGTAGTGAAATCATTGAAGGCGTCGAGCGCAAACTTCGCGTTGGCTTGGGGCGTCAACAACTCGAGCTTGAGCAAGGATTGCCGCTACTAGCCAGTATTGCCTCGGTCTCGCCTTATATTGGTCTGCTTGGTACGGTTTGGGGGATTATGACGGCTTTTATGGGCTTATCGACTTCTTCGCAAGCCACACTTGCTGCGGTTGCGCCTGGTATTGCCGAAGCCTTGATTGCCACGGCGCTCGGGTTGTTTGCTGCAATTCCAGCGGCACTGGCTTTCAACCATTTTACCGCAAAAAACGATAAAATTTATCAAAGTCGTAGCCTGTTCTGTGATGAGATGACAGGCATGTTGTTGCGACAAACTGTGGATACGGCTACCAACTTACCGACGGGGCTCAATTCATCTGCCATGATGCCACCGCTCGCTCGCTAGCTAGATAAATGCTAAACGCTAAATGAATGTTAGATAAATTTTATTGAACAACTTGACACTATGAAAGCAAATCCTTACAGCCGTAGCCGTCCACAAAAACTCAATGCGGGTATGAATGTGGTGCCTTATATTGACGTTATGTTGGTGCTGCTTGTTATATTTATGGTGACCGCGCCCATGCTAACAACGGGGGTGGATATTGATTTGCCAAAAGCGCAAACCAAATCACTACAGCAAGGCACGCAGTTACCGGTGATTGTGTCACTAAAATCTGATGGACAGCTATATTTAAGCACCCAAGACAAAACCGATGAGCCAATGAGCGAAGAGGCGTTAATCGCTACTTTGAATAATTTACAATCTCAGCCTCAATACCAGTTCGATGGTAAACCCAATGTCAATGTGATGATTAATGCCGATCAGAATAACCAATATGGGGATATTATCCAATTAATGGCAAACTTGCAGCAAGCGGGCATTCAAAAGGTTGGCTTGTTAACGGCACCGCCAAAAGCAGCCAGCAAGTAGCCTTTTAATCAAGTAGTTTTTTAATCAAGCAGCTTTTAAATGAAGCAGCTTTTTAATCAAGCAGCCTTCTAATACGATGACCTTTTAATTTTTGATTGAACATTTTTGCTATAATAAGGAAATACTGAGACGATGTATGCTGAAGTGACCTCAGTCTATGTACCCGTCAAAACCCCCGATTACCCGGTATGGGCAATTGTGCTCAGTGCCATTGCCCATGCGTTGGTGGTTGGGTTATTGTTTTTCTTTTATCATAACACCCCGCCAGCGCCCATGGAAACATCGTTGATTACCCCTGAGCAGTTGTCGGCAATGGAAGGGCAAATCAAAGCCAACCAACAAGATGAGCTTGCACAAAACCAAGCCACGGCTGGCGAGATGGCTGGTGCGCCCACACCGTCCTTAAATTCTCAAACCCTATCAACTGTGCCAATGAACACGCTCCATTCAACCTCAACCAATCAAATTGAAACGGTGAAAGATAATTTGGCTGCCAAGCAGGCGCAATGGGAAAAAGAGCAGGCACTATTTGCTGAAAAGCTAGACCGGGAAGTAGCCGCTGAAAGACAGAGCGTGATTGATGAATTAAACCAGCGCAATGAAACCCAGCAGCGAAATCTGCAAGAGTATAAAATTGCCGAAAGCAATATTGATGAGGTAAAAAACGAAATACGCGCCAACAATGCCGCCTACAATAAAAACCTCAATGCCAATAGCGAGCGGCAAAGTAACAATAGTATAAAATCACTGGATTTGGGTAAAGATGGTCAATCTACAGGTGCAGGGCAATCCTCTTCTCAAAACAGTGCAAGCCGCGGCGGCGGTGCGTCAGGTGGCTCAAAAAGTAGTTATATCAATGCAATTTACTCTAAAATTTATAATAATTGGGATATTCCAAAAGGCAGTAAAGGCAAAAAATTAACGGCTAACATCAAAATCTCACCTTCAGGTAGTGTTCAATCAATAAATTTTGTAGGAAATGGTGATGCTGTATTCGAAAACAGCCTTAGAGATGCTATTAACCGTTCTAATCCCTTACCCATGCCTGAAGATGCAAGTTTTTATCATAGTTTTGGTGGTAATATATCTTTAAATTTCAAAGGCGAAAAAAACTGATGTATCTTATTCTAACCTGTTAAACACCTATTAAATTTTGGCTCAAGCAAGAAAAGTGCACTATAAGAAAAGAGATAGGGTGCGTTTTACGCACTACTTATGCGAGGGTGTTAAAGGTGGGTGAAACGTACCCTACGATTGAACAATCTCGTTAGCCTAATTTTTAAACTGCTACCAAATTTTTAATTAATAAATTCACACTAATGATTTTATAATGGATTAGATTACTATGACTTTTTTTAAGAATTTCTTGATTCCTGCCTTACTAGTATTGCCAACATTATCCACAACTTGTTATGCTCAATCCCCATTAGTTATTGATATTGTTAAAAAATCTGATAATGCGTTGACTCAAATCGCCATTGTGCCGTTTGCAGGGGCAGAGAGTATCTCGGGCATCATCACCAATGATTTGACCAATTTGGGGCAATTTACTTTGGATAGTAATTTGCCAGAGCGACCTCATAGCAGTAGTGAAGTCACTTTGCCTGTCTGGCAGCATAACGCCGTGCCTTATTTGGTGGTCGGCAATACGCGCAGTAATCGGGGCAACGTTGAAATTAATTTTGAAGTGATTAATGTCGCGACAGGCGAGGTGATGCAGGGTCTGCAAACCGTCACCACCAAAAATAACTCGCAAAGTTTGCGTATGGCAGGGCATAAGGTTGCTGACCGTATCTATGAGATATTGACAGGCATAAAAGGCGATTTTTCTGGGCGTATTGCGTATGTGGTGGAGACAGGCAAGCCTAAAAACCGTGTGTCACGTTTGGTCATCTCTGATGTGGACGGGTTTAACCCTAAAGTGATTTATGAGTTTAACGGTACCATTAAAACCCTAAATACCTCTGCTGACAATCAAACCTTCACTTTCCAAGTTCAGCCCGACACGCTAGGCTATCCGCAGGTCATGTCTGCCAATATTGTCAGTGGGGCAGTCAGCAATTTGACGAATTTTAAAGCCATGAACTATGGTGCGTCGGTGAGTAAAGATGGTCGCGTGATATTTAGTAGCAGTTTTGAAAACGGCATACCGCAGATTTATTTGGCGCAAGGTGGCAATTCTCGTCGATTGACCAATGACCCTGTGGGGGCTATTTATCCTAGTTGGGCGCCTGATGGGCAATCATTTGTCTATACTTCAGATAGAGCGAGTGGTAAAAAAGGCGGTAATAAAGGTCAAATTTATCTCTACAATCTGGCAACCGGTAGTGAGCAGCGCTTGACGGGTGGTGGACTGAGCAGTATGGGACGCATCAGCAATGATGGTAAAAAAATGTCCTATTTGTCGGGTGCCAATCAAGGCGTAGTGATGGATCTGGGTTCGCGCTCGGTAACTGCTGTAAATAATGTTGGGTTAAGTGAAGCCCCAGGTGTCTCACCCAATGGACAACACTATATTTACTCCAATAAAAATGTCATTACCATTGTATCAAATGGCAAATCCATCAGCATTAGCCCCTCCCAAAATGGCGTGCCCAATGGCTTGATTTATGGACCACTTTGGCTCAATCCAGATGCCAATAATGTTTTGCCGTAACGAAACTTCAAATAACATGAGGCATGTTTATCAATTACCCCGTTTATGGTGCGCCGCTGTTATGGCAATTGTCATGGCAATTAGCTTGGCGATGACAGGATGTCAGACCATGCGCTCGCCATCAACAACCTTATCTAACACCACCTTGCAAAGTTCGACCTCACTGCCCAAAGTCATAGCGACTGCGCCAACCAATTTGCCGCAGATGGATGCTAGCCAGCTGTCAGGCAAGTTAATTTTTATTTATTTAACCGGATTTGGGGAAAATCGCCAAGCGCAGCTGATTGAAACCCAAATCGATGGCAGCGACCCAAAGACTTTATATAAGGTCAATGGTACGATAATGAGCTTATCTGCCAGTCGCTTAGGCGATCGCCTGATTTTTACGGTTCAAGCAGGCAAAAGTTATCCTAAAGTCGTTATCCTTGATAGAGCGACTTTGCAAGTCACTGAGGTTTCTGGGGTTTCTGCCAAACCCACCCATAATTTTAGCGGCGCAATCTCCCCCGATGGGCGCCAATTGTTACTAGCAAATAGCCAAATGGGCAATCCAGAAATTTTTTTGACCGATAGCAGCGGCAATATAAAACAACAACTGACCTATCAATCAGCGATTGATTTAGCCCCTGTGTGGTTGCCCGATGGTCAATCCTTTATATTTACGTCAGATAAAGCCAAATTTTTACAACCGCAGCTTTATCAGTACTATTTTGCAAAACAGCAATTTTTGCCCTTAAACTTGCCTGGTAAAACCAATGCCATCGCTCGGATTAGCCCCACAGGGCGTTTGATCACTTACGTCAGCGATAATAGCCAAGGCAGGCTCGCAGATATGGCAACTAAAAAAAGCATCGCTATCAATAATGAAGGATTGGCTGAACCTGCCAACTTTTCACCCGATGGCAACTATTTGTTGTATTCGGCAAAAAACCGCCTAAAAATCACCCCAGTACCGAATTTTGAGCGGTTGGCACCGCAACAATCCCCTGTTAGCTGGACGATCGAGTTTGCTGATAGCAATCACCAACCATTTACCATTCGAGAACCGATTTGGGTAAACTATTAATTATCAATAACAATCAATTGAAATTCTACTGTATGACCCGATAAAAAAAGTAATAATCATTGATGGAGAATTATAATGAACCTAGAAAAACCAACAGATGCTCACACACCTGACCCAGCCAACCCACAATTTGGTAGTGGGGTGAATGGTTATCCATCAGCATTACCGCAATACACGCAGCTTAGTCAAAACTTACCGGTGACCCAAAGCCAAATCAGTTATAACCACATTACTTATGCGTTGGCGCTGTTTAGTTATTTTACCGCGGGACTGACTTGGATTATTCCGATTGTGATGAATTATTTAAAGCGCGATGAGGCTAGGAACACGTGGCTTTATAGT
The DNA here is from genome assembly GCA_019353055.1 of Faucicola osloensis. GTDB lineage: Bacteria > Pseudomonadota > Gammaproteobacteria > Pseudomonadales > Moraxellaceae > Faucicola > Faucicola osloensis_C. The sequence continues at coordinate 451,384 of JABAHL010000001.1, read as the reverse complement.
CACTTTGATTGGCAAATCAAAACGTTTTGGTACAGCATATTTTTTTGGGTAATTGGTTTTGTCATGGTGATTTTTGCGACTGGCGGGCTATTTTTTGGCGCCGCCGTTGATAGCAATCATACGATGGGTGGTAGCTTTATTGTTGGTGCTTTAGGCGGCTTGATAATTGTCGCCACAGTCTTATGGCATCTGTATCGCATTATTCGTGGTTGGATTGCGTTGTCAAATGGTCGAGCGGTGCCTTAACCTTTGACATAGCAGTTAAGGCAAAGAAAATTGCAGGTGTTTATTTAGCGTCAACACTGATATAATAGCTTTTCTGATTTTGACGAGATAGTCTAGACAGTGCGTCAACGGCTGCTATCTCTCAAGCTAAATAGGTTAGTTCTGCTTGGATAAAGGGCAGAGTCAATTAGATTCACCCATGCAATGTGAGTGCTTATTCAACTATGTATGCCTTTCTTCGTCCGTTCTTATTTAATACCGATCCTGAAAAAGCCCACGAAATCACGTTATCGTTACTCGAAAAATCGCAAAAATTTGGGATGCTCGGGTTTTTGTACGGTAAACAAGAACTAACAACCGAATGTATGGGGTTAACCTTTACCAATCCGGTTGGTTTGGCAGCCGGGCTTGACAAAAACGGTGAATATATCGATGCGTTAGCGGCATTGGGTTTTGGCTACATCGAAATTGGTACGATTACCCCAAAACCACAGCCTGGCAATGATAAACCCCGTCTATTTCGTATTAAAGAAGCCCATGCCATTATCAATCGCATGGGATTTAACAATAAAGGCGTCGATTATCTCATTGAGCAAGTCAAGCGTGCAAAATATCAAGGTATTTTGGGTATTAACATTGGCAAAAATGCTAGCACGCCGGTTGAAAATGCCTTAGATGACTATATTTATTGTCTAGAGCGCGTGTATCCTTACGCTTCTTATATTACGGTGAATATTTCCTCTCCCAATACCAAAAACCTGCGTGACCTGCAAAGTGGTGATGCGCTTACGGCGCTGCTTGATGGTATTAAATCACGCCACAGCCAACTGGCTAACCAACATCAGTATTATGTGCCATTGGTGCTGAAAGTTGCCCCAGATTTGGAAGAAGACCAAATTGATTATATTGCCAAAGAATTGGTGCGTTTTGATATTGATGGGCTGATTACCACCAATACCACCTTAAGCCGCAATGGGGTAGAAGACTACAAAACCAGTCAAGAAGCAGGCGGGCTATCAGGTCGACCACTGAGCCACCGTAGTACCCAAGTTCTTGAACAGTTTGCCGAACGCTTACCGAGCTCAGTTGCGCTTATTGGCGTAGGCGGCATTGACAATGGTCAACGTGCGGTTAAAAAGATTGAAGCAGGTGCGGATTTGATTCAGCTCTATAGTGGTTTGATTTATGAAGGTCCAGAGCTCATTCAAACCTGTGTTGAAGCCATTGACGGTTATCGTCTAAGCCAACATTCACCGTCTACTTTGTAAATCCCATGATACGAGCTTGACCCGATGACTTTGTTAGATATGGTAGTGTTGTTTGTATTGTTTATGGGGTTGTGGCAGGGATTTAATAATGGCTTGATGCGCTCACTGGTGGGCATGTTTGGTTGGCTATTGGCGCTGCTGCTCGCCAGTTATTTGGCAAAACCTTTAGCCCCGTTTTTTGTGTCGCTGACGGGCTCAACCGGCCTTAGTATCATTGCCGCATTTTTGGCAATTGGCTTATTTGTCATTGTGGGACTGCAAATCGTATTATGGGTGATGAGTAAAACCTTGCAGGGGCTTAGACTAAGCATCCTAGACAAATTGGCGGGCGCAGGGTTTGGCTTAGTCAAAAATTTGGTCATTGTGTTGATGGTGCTGAGTTTATTGGCGCCTTTTGTCAGTCAACGTGACTTTTGGCAGCAGTCTAAGTTTGCCAATGCGCTACTGCCACTGGCACCTTTTGCGACACAAATCACCCAACAGCTTGCTACTACGCTTGGTAAAACCGCTGCCGATAAAATGGGGAAAATGGGTCAATAGTATTGGTAAGTTTGACTGACGGCTAAAGTATTGTAAGCCGCCAAATAAGGTAGTTTCATTCAATTTTCATCAGGTCTCATAGCCATCCGTGAAAAATCAAAGGGGTAAAATATGTGTGGAGTTGTCGGTATAGCCGCTCACAGTCCGGTTAATCAAATGCTATACGATGCGCTGACTATGCTGCAGCATCGCGGGCAAGATGCCGCGGGTATTGTGACATGTCAAGATGGCCGTCTGTTTTTGCGTAAAGAAAATGGCATGGTGCGCGATGTGTTCATGACACGTCATATGATGCGTCTTGTCGGTAATCAAGGCATCGGGCATGTACGTTACCCCACGGCTGGTACGTCTAGCAGTGCGGAAGCTCAGCCTTTTTATGTCAATTCGCCGTATGGTATTACCTTGGCGCATAATGGTAATTTGACCAACGCAGAAGAGATTGCCAAAGAACTGTTTATGGAAGATATGCGCCATATTAATACCGATTCTGATTCAGAAGTCTTGCTCAATGTGCTAGCGCATGAGATGCAAAAACTCGGTATCCAGCATCCAAGCCCCGATGATATTTTTGAAGCGATGACATCCGTCTACAAACGTATCGAAGGCGCGTATGCGGTAGTCGCTATGATTACGGGCTATGGTATTTTGGCATTTCGTGACCCTAATGGTATCCGTCCGCTGATTTTTGGTCAACGATTAGCGGAAAATGGTGGCTTTGAATATCTGGTGGCATCTGAGTCAGTTGCGTTAACCGCATTAGGTTTTGATATCGTTCGAGATGTGAAGCCCGGTGAAGCGATTTTTATCGATGAAAACAATAACTTCTTTAGTCGCCAATGTGTCGAAGCCAAAGAGTTTAGACCTTGTATTTTTGAATACGTCTATTTTGCCCGCCCAGATTCGATTATTGATAATATTTCTGTTTATAAAGCCCGTATGCGTATGGGCGAGTCGTTAGCGCAGAAGATCATCAAAGAATGGGGCGAAGATCACGGGATTGATGTGGTTATCCCTATTCCCGATACCTCACGTACTTCTGCGATGGAACTTGCCCAGCATCTAGGCGTAAAATACCGTGAAGGCTTTATGAAAAACCGTTATATCGGTCGCACTTTTATTATGCCAGGTCAACAGCAGCGCAAAAAATCGGTGCGTCAAAAATTAAGCGCGGTGCCTTTTGAATTTAGAAATAAAAACGTCTTGTTGGTCGATGATTCAATTGTACGTGGCACGACTTGCCACGAGATTATCCAAATGGCACGTGATGCAGGCGCCAATAATGTGTATTTTGCCAGTGCGGCGCCACCGGTCAAATATCCCAATGTGTATGGTATTGACATGCCAGCGCGCAATGAGCTGATTGCCTCAGGTCATAGTGTGGAAGAAGTGTGTAAAATCATCGGCGCGGATCGTTTGATATTCCAAGATTTGGATGATTTGATTGAAGCGGTACAAGACAAACACAGTGATGCCAAAAAATTTGACTGTTCGGTATTTGATGGTAAATACATCGCCGGTGGTATTGATGAAGATTATTTGGATGAATTGCAGCGTAGACGCAGTGATAAAGCCAAACAGAAAAAATCTGGGATACAAGACGTGGCTGATACGCCTGTGGATATCGTCGGGGTTCAAACCGAGGTATAAGTTATCCTTCATAAAAAAAGCCCAAGTTGGGCTTTTTTTTATGGCTATCGAAACCCTATCAAATTCAATCCCCATAAAAACCCATTAAGGCTAGCAATCCCCACCAGCATACTCAGCAGTAATTGCTTTTTCCAATAATAGCTAAGCAACACCAATAAAAGCGCTAATATCTCTGCCACAAGTAATGGCGATAAGCCCAGACTCACAATCATAGCGTTGGGCATAGGCTTGGGCTGCTGCTGCCAATGCAAGGAGGTTAAAATCAACAGCGTCATCACCGATAATGGCAATGCTTTATTCACCGCGAGCAACAAGGGCGCATCCAATAATCGCTTTGGCAAAATTATCGGGGTGATGCGGGTGAGTAAAGTCACCAAAGCCATGGCAAAAGTAGCGGCGATTAAATAAACGTTATCAGGTGGTGTGTTCATAATATTCTAACGATTAATGGATAATTCATTTCGCGGTTGAACTGTCAGATAGCTTGCTGATGAGTGGATTTATTGCTCATAAAAAAGTGGATGATAATGAGTCCCAAACTCACGCAAATCGCTGATAGTAAAAGCCAATCGGGTATAAAATAAAACGCCGCTGTGAACGCAATGATGGCGATGAAGATGGGATAGTAAGCCTTGACCGCTTTAAACTGCTCGTAGGCTAAAATAGCAAATAAGCACACTAACGCAAAATCCAAATGAGGCACCCAATCATTGAGCCCTTCACCCAGCAAAATGCCCAATATGGTACCGATAACCCAATAACACTGATTGAGCAAACTCACCGGCAGTATGAGGCTTTGGCGTTCATTTTCATGAAGGGTGGTTAACACGGAAAAAGTTTCATCGGTTAACGCAAATAAGCAATAAAATCGACTGATAGGATTGGTTGGTAATTGTTTTAACAAAGGAATGGCATAAAAAGCATGGCGCAAATTTATGGCTAAGGTATTGCTGGCGATGGTTGATATTCCAACCCCGCCCGCTAACAACGTAATAGAAGCATATTGCGCCGCACCCGCGTATAACACCACACTAGATAAAATCGCCGCCCATATAGGAAGTTTTGCTGCCACAAATAACACGCCAAAGGCAATCCCTGCAGGTATATAGCCCATTGCCACAGGAAAGCTTACTTTAAACGCCTGTTGCCATAACCCATTTTTCATTAATTCATTTGTCATCATTACTATTCTTGTTTAAATTTTAGCCATAAAAATACCCTAGCAAGTAGGGTATTTTACCGCTCAACCCATTTATTGATTATCTACTACGTTATTGTCGTACATAGGCGCATTGCGGTCTTCAAAAACCACTTCGTCCTCAACAAATTCTGGTTTGACTTCGACAATAAAGTCTTTGCGCGACATACCGAGCCACAATGGAATCGCACTGGCGATATATACCGATGAGAAAGTACCTAAAATCAAGCCAATGAGCAATGCTACTGAGAACCAATGTAAGCTTTCGCCGCCAAGTAGCAGCATCGCGACAACCACCAGCAACACCGTTGAAATGGTCATAATGGTACGACGTAGCGTTTCAGTGAGCGATAAATTGACAATTTGCGCTGGGCTGGCACCACGGACACGGCGGAAATTCTCACGGATACGGTCAAAGACGACGATGGTATCGTTAATCGAGTAACCAATCAATGATAACACCGCGGCAAGCACGGTCAAATCAAATGGCCATCCGAAAAGTGCAAAAATACCCACGGTGATAATACTATCATGAAATAACGCCAACACCGCGCCTAAGGCTAATTTGGCTTGAAAACGCACCATGACATAAATAAACATACACAGTAATGCCAGTGCCGTTGCCCCCAATGAGCTGATATAAATCTCATTACCTACTTGACTGCCAACCACGTCAATGTTCTTGATGGTGGCATTATTGTTGGGTAAATCTAACGCCGCATCAAGAGAGTTTGATAACCCTTCGATTTGTTTTTGCGGGGGCAGGCGTACCAAAATTTCTTTGTTACTGCCCAAATATTGCACCACACTGTCATTGATTTTATGGCTTGCTAAGGCTGACTGAACTTGGGCTTGTTGCACAGGTTGCTCATAAACGACCGTGGCTGACACACCACCAGTAAAATCTAAGCCTAGGTTTAAACCTTTAGTTAAAATAGCGACCAAACCTAGAATCGTTAAGATGGCTGATAATATGGCAAAAGGTTTAGCTACCTTTAAAAAATCAATGATACGCCGACCGGCAAAGAATTTTTCACCGCCAAAATTCTCTGCTGAAAATTCAGACGTGGCAGCGTTAGCCACCGCTAACCCCGCCCCAGCGTTTTGGGGTATCGTATCGGTGGGAGTAGCAGGCTGCTTGACCAAATTTTTATTCACCCCTTTACCATTACGGCGCGGCGTTTTGCGGTGCTGGGTATTTGATGCCATTTCATCACTACGACGTACGCCGAGCTCTGAGAGTTTTTGCTCGGGGTTAATGGGTTCTGAGCTGTCTAAACCGTCTAGATCCTCTAACTTATCATCATTCATTATTCGCTCCTTAACCAATACTTAGGCGTTTGACAGTTTTGCGGTAGCCATAAGCTAACTGTACCAGTGCACGCGTGACGGTCACTGAGGTGAAGATAGAGCTGGCAATACCAATGGCTAAGGTGACAGCAAAACCTTTAATCGGACCTGTACCAATCGCAAATAAAATAAATGCGACAATCAAAGTAGTCAGCTGCGCATCAAAAATACTGGTAAATGCGCGGTTAAAACCCGCCACAATCGCAGATTTGGGTCTGGCGCCGTTGGCAAGCTCTTCGCGGATGCGTTCAAATATCAGCACGTTGGCATCCACCGCCATCCCGATGGTTAACACAATACCTGCGATACCCGGCAAGGTGAGGGCAGAACCAATCACTGACATGATAGCTAAAATCATCATTAAGTTAAAAATCAACGCGATATTGGCAATCAAACCAAATAAACGATAAAAAATAATCATGAATAAGAACACGAGTAAGTAGCCGACTTGGGTAGAGAACATACCTTTTTGGATGTTATCTTGTCCCAATGATGGACCAATAGTACGTTCTTCAACAAAATACATGGGCGCCGCTAGTGCACCTGCACGAAGTAACAAAGCCAGCTCTGAGGCTTCTGCATTACTATCTAAGCCCGTGATTTGGAAAGTTGAGCCAAAGACGCCTTGAACGGTCGCTTGATTGATAATATGGCTTTCTGCGTAAGGTGTTCTTACTTCTTTATTTTGACCCGTCACTGGGTCTGGTTGGAAGGTGACACGCTGCTTATTTTCAATAAACAGTACGGCCATTTGTTTGCCCACTGATTTTGCTGTGGTATTTTGCATCAAACGACCACCCGCATTATCCAACGTAATATTCACTTGAGGGCGACCGTTTTCATCCATCCCTGCTTGGGCATCCTGTACGTTTCGACCGGTGACCACAGCTTGACGTTCCAATAAGGTTTTTTGCGGGCTATCGACTTCACCAAATGAATAGGCTTCAGTGCCTGCAGGCAATACCCCAGAGGGATTGGCTTGGAAGGTATTGTTTTGGTCAGAGACCATGCGAAATTCGAGATTGGCGGTGCGACCAATGACCCGTTTGGCTTCTGCGGTATCTTGCACCCCCGGTAATTCCACCACAATACGATTGGCACCTTGTGATTGCACCACGGCTTCAGCCACGCCTAGCTCATTAATACGGTTTCGTAAAGTCGTCAAGTTCTGGGTGACCGCATCTTGAGAGATTTGTGAAATCGTTGACTGGGTCAAGGTCATGTTAATCGCTGGACCCCCCGCATTGATTAGCGGTTGTAACTCATAATTTGTCCCAAAGCGATTACGTAACACATTCATGGCTTGATCACGCGCGGCATTATCGACAAAGTTTAATGTCAGATTATTTTGCCCTGCTTGTAAATTGGTCACGGCAATTTTTTGGTTGCGTAGCTCTGTACGAACATCTCGGGTTAAGTTTTCCAAACGCTGAGAGACGGTTTTGCTCATATCGACTTCTAGTACAAACCGTACACCACCCCGCAAGTCCAACCCTAATTTAATAGGTTTACCGCCAATATTACGTAGCCATGCTGGCGTGGTTTGTGCCAAGTTCAACGCCACAACATAATTGTCGCCAAGTTTTTCTTTTAGCACTTGTTGCGCTTTAAGCTGCGTTTCAGTCGACTCATCAGCAATTTTTAACAAGGCTGATTTACCATCAAAACTGTTGTTTTTGGTTGGGATGTTGGCGGCATTTAGGATGGTTTCCGCTTGTTTTAGCACATCATTGGTCAATGTGGTACTCGCGGAAGCCCCCGTGATTTGAACGGCGGGCTTGTCTGGATAAAGGTTTGGTAGGGCATACAGGGTGCTCAGTAGCAGCACAATGCCGATTAAAAAGTATTTCCAAGCAGGGTAGTGCATAATCTTGACTTCTTAAACTTGATTTTTTTAGGTAACTAGTTGTTCTACTAGGTCTATTAACCGCGATCAACAAGGCAGTACAATATCATAAGCCAGTTGGCAACTTAACAGACTGCTAGGTCGCCAACCTGACAGGTGAGCCGCATCAGCAATTATTTAAGACTATCAATGGTACCCACAGGCAATACTGAGATAATTGAGGCACGTTGCACCATCACCTCTTGGGTAGTGTTTAATGCCACAACCGCATATTCACCTTGAAGCTTTTTGATTTTTCCCATCAAGCCACCGGCAAATACCACTTCATTGCCTTCTTTAATGGCATCAATCATTTGACGATGCTCTTTGTTACGACGGCTTTGTGGTCGGATAATAATGAAGTAAAAAATAGCAAAAAAAGCCAATGGCAATAGCATTTGCATGATAGTGGAAGCACCCGTTCCAGTAGGCGCTGTCGCCGCACCTTCCGCATGGGCAGATTGGATAAATGCTAAAATAGCGGTAAGTAGCATAGTTGAAATACCCTTCAATTGAGATTTAGTCATAAAATGGTGATAAAAACAACCTGTAATGATAACCGATTTAGCCAAATTAATAAATGATTAACCCTTGTTTGCTGAAATAATTCACTGCGGTAAAAACCATGATTGATTTGGCAATGTAGCGATTTTGGATAGTTTTGGATAGTAGGGTCACAGGGTTTTATTGGGGTTATTCACTATTTTATGCTTGATTATTAACAATGAAGTAACAATAAAGTTAATGGTTATGCTATGCTTAGTTGTAACAAATTATTTCTTTTAGGGTCAAATAATTGGGTGATACCAATTGAAGGAAAATCTCATGATTATCACGTTAAATTTTCAACCGATTGATAAAATCCAAAAGCAGGTAAAGTCAAAACTATGGCTAGGGTTAGTGATGGCGACTTCGTTAACTGTCCCAACGCTGGCAAATGCTGAAATCACCCAGCGTGATATCGACACTTACGGTACTGCGATGGCGGCTGCAGCAAATGCTAAGAGCATTTCGCGCGTTGCAAGCCTAGTAGCAGATGATGCCTTGATATCTGTGTCGCGTAAAGGCAAAACCACGACCTTAAATAAAAGCAATTATCTAAACCTGCTGCAAAACAACTGGTCAAAAGCAACGCAATATGGCTATGATATACAATTAAACAATGTGGTATTTAGCGGTAACCACGCTAAGGCAGATGCGATAACGACAGAAGTCATCGTCGAAGATAACGTGACGACACGTTTAGTAACAACTTCACGTATTACCTTCGTTGAAAGCGGTAACTCAGTGTTATTGTCTAGGGCGATTAGCCAGCTTGTGATTGAAAAGCACTAATTTAGTGGTATTAAAAGTGGTGTTAAACAGGGTGGTGCAAAAGTTTTGTGCCACTTTTTTTATGGATTCTAGTATAATTTCAGCCAATATTTAATTTCACTGGCTTGAAATCACAGCCGTTTTTTTATTTATAATGTCAAATTTTAGCTTATATTCTTTCATAGTTTTACGCTATGAGATGGGTATATGTGCTACATCTAAATTGCAAAAAAGAGCTAGGAATTATCATGTTGCTTTCGATAAGCCATTCATCAAAAAAAACTATCAAACCGTTAAGTTTAGCTATTTCCTCTATTATTTTGGCAGCCTGTAGCAGTGCGCCAACCAGCACCACCAGTCCAGCGGGTAAACCCATGATTGGATCATCCAGTCACAGCAAAAGCACGGTGCGTAGCGCGCAAGAAAATGCAGCGCTACTGGATATGGATAGTTTGGATGAACTTGAAGGCTTGCTTGAAGCCACCGACATGACCATGGTAGAGAATAACGCTTTGTTGGTTCAGCGCTATGGTAATCTGTGGGATAGACTGCGCGTCAATTTTCGTATGAACTCGAATGTGTACGATCCGCGTATTGAAGCGCAGAAAAGTTGGTTTATTAGCCGCCAAGACTATCTAAACCGATTAACAGCGCGTGCTAGCCGCTATTTATACTATACAGTGCGAGAAGCTGAACGTCGCAATATTCCAACGGAACTGGCATTATTGCCTGTCATTGAAAGCTCTTATGACCCTAATGCCAATAGTAACGCATCTGCGGCAGGGTTATGGCAGTTTATTCCAAGTACAGGCCGTATTTATGGGTTGAATCAAACCAGCACCTTTGATGGTCGCCGTGATGTGATTGAGTCAACCCGTGCCGCTTACGACTTTTTGACCGCCTTGTATAACCAGTTTGGTAGTTGGGAGTTGGCATTGGCATCGTACAATGCCGGTCCTGGTCGTATCCAATCTGCGATTAATTACAATGCAGCGCGCGGGCTACCCACGGATTATTGGTCGCTCAAACTACCTACTGAAACGATGAACTATGTCCCTCGATTTTTGGCAGTGGCGCAAATTGTCAAAAATCCGAGCACCTACAATGTGTATTTACCCGCAATTGCAAACCGTCAGCATTTTAGAAGTGTCCCTGCCAATGTTGGGGTGAGCTTGTATGAAATTGGCAGTCTGACAGGCGTAAGCTACGATGAACTGCGCGCCCTAAATCCTGCGTTGATTGCAGGTACGGTAGATATGTCGGGACCAAGTCGTATTTTGATTCCCAATGATCTCAATGAATCAGTTGACCGTAAAATCACCCAATTACGGGGTAATGGTTATATGAGTCAGCAAGGTTATTTGGCAAACAATAGCTATGTCACGCCTAAAACTATTACACCGACTTATAACACACCGACCACAAATTCTGGCAACCAAACCCGAACTACCACCACAAGTCAGGGTGATTCACTGAGTGCCGCCAAACAAGCCTATAGCAAAAAAGAAACAGTTAACTTGCCATCGTCTAGCAGCGATTTGGCGGCGATGGCAACTAGTATGGTTAAAAACCAAACCACGACTTATATCGCCCCGATTCCTAGTACGTCAAGCATTCAAAGTCGCAATACGGTCATCAAAGAACCACCGATTACCGCCACTGAGCAAAAAATAGTGACCGCTGAAATGCAGTCTACCAATACATTACCAACCACTTCAGCCGTTGTTACTGCCAACAACACCGTGGTGCAAGAGCCGCCTTTATCCAATCAAGAGCGTAACTTGATTGCTAAAGAAATCGAAAAAACCGCACCCCAAGTAGAGCAAGCCATTAACCCTACCGATGGCAATATCAAGCTCAATGCCATTCAGACCCAGCAATCTGTGTTAGAAGCCAAAGGCGAAACCAAAAAACTCAGTTACGAAGAGCCGCCAGTAGTGTTGCCAAAAGAGGTCAAAATTACCCAAGCATCGAGCTTAAATGGCAAAGCCCCAAACACGGCGCAAGTGACCACGAGCAAATCCAATACCACCAGTGAAAGCAAAGCTGTTACAGTAAGCAAGCCGGCTGCCAAAAAACGTCCGAGTGGCACACGCAGCACGTATCAAGTCAAAGCTGGCGACACCTTGGCAAATATCGCCAGTCGCATGGGTGTGAATTGGCGAGATATCGCTGAATGGAACCAAATTGACCCAAATGCTGCCTTGCTAGCAGGTTCAACACTTTACTTGTACAACGCCAAGCCTATCGAACCCAAAGTAGCGGAAGCGCCAAAACGTAAAGCCAATAGCTATATCGTGCAAGCGGGGGACACCTTGACAGGCATCGCCGACAAGTTTGATCTAAATGTCAGTGAGTTAGCAAAATTCAATAACTTACCAGTCACTTATCAAGTGCGTACCAACCAAAACTTGTGGTTAATTCCAGACAAAATGCCAAAACCGCCAGTGGCAAAGCCTACAGCGCAAAAGCCTGCCCCTGCTAGAGCTGAATTGCAACCGGTATCAAGTCGATATACCGTTCAGACCGGTGATACCTTGTCGGGTATCGCTGATAGATTATCCGTATCGCCCAAAGACATTGCCGATGTCAACGGTTTTAACACCAATTATCGTGTGCAAAAAGGGCAGGTCATCATCGTGCCTGTCACAGTTGAAAAGGTCAAATATGCGCTCGCTGGCAAATCGATTAACTACACGGTACGCCCAGGTGATAGCTTAGGTAGCATCGCCAATAACTTTGATTTAACGGTAGCAGACTTGGCCAAAGCCAACTATCTAAAACCGACCGCCAACTTAATTCAAGGGCAAAAACTGGTTATTCCTCAAGCGGGATTGGGTACGGTAGCTAGTGTGACAGCGACCCGCGAATCGACCATCAAACGCGACTCTGCGAAACCCGAGAGCAAAAAAGAAACAAAAAAAGAGACCAAAGCAGCCAAAGACACCCAATCAGAGGATGATAACAAGCCAACGTCAAAGCCAGTAAGTAAATATAGTCGTAGTGATGCGCAGGGCTACCAAGTAAAATCAGGGGATAGCCTGACAAACTTGAGTGCAAAATATGGCGTTTCTAAAAGTGAACTAGCCGCTTTAAATAACTTAAAAGGTAATGAATCATTATTGATTGGTCAAAATATCAAAATTCCAAAAACCACAACAACCTATAAAGTTAAAGCAGGCGAAGGCTTAATTTCTTTGGCAGGGCGTTTTGGCGTCAGCCCTAAAGAGCTGGCTAGTCTAAACAACTTGTCACCAACAGCATCGCTAAAAGTGGGTCAAACCATTACAGTGCCAAAATAGGTTAACTATAGTTTATAAAATAAAAAACCACTATGTAAAAATAGTGGTTTTTTACTTAAGTTTTTACTCGGTTTTTGAATTTGATTTTCATAGTCATTAAGACAATAAAAAAGCGTATTTAATTAAAAATACGCTTTTTTACATATAAAGAGATATAGGGTTAATTAGTTAACCATATCTTTTAAACTTTTACCTGCTTTAAAGCTTGGCACTTTGCTTGCTGGGATTTGGATTTCTTCTTTAGTCTGTGGGTTACGACCTGTACGTGCTTGGCGTTCTTTCACGCTAAACGTACCAAAGCCAACCAATGAAACGGTATCATTGGCTTTCATTGCTTCGCCAATTGTTGCGATAAAGGCATTTAATGCTTCAGTTGATTGGGCTTTAGAAAGACCACTTTTTTTAGCAATGCTATCAACTAATTCTGACTTATTCATAAGAATATCCTTCAAATTTTTAGGGATGAAAATAAACGTTATATATACAAAGCATACGCTTGACAAGTAATTAGGCTCAAAGCCTTGAGTATCAAGTGCTGCATAAGTAATTATGATTCGATTATAAGTAAACTCCAACGGCTTCACAAGCAGTTTAATCATAATTTCTGTGCAATTAAGCATTGATTAACGTGTTTTTGCAAAATATAGCGGTTGGCACACCAAACGATAACATTTTATTTCAACAAAAACCGCTAAAACTTGATATATACGACTATAGAGAGTAAAAGTGACTCAAAACCAATCTTACAATGATTTCTTGACTAATACTTAGCGACTGACAATGTTTTATACTAGACTTACAATAATTAATGTTATTAACACCCTTTTAAAGCTACACTATCGACAAATTACAAAACCCATATTTGATTAATTTTGTGGAAATTTAATGAACGATAATTTTCAAACTTCGACCAATGCCCCAAGCAATATAGCCACGACAGCGCTCAATGTGGTATTAGTGATTATTGAAACCTTGCTGACCCTGTTGCTACGTTTTGACGCAGATCTTCGTAAGGTTGTCTATCCTTTAGCCACTACCAATACTGTCGTTCGTATTCACGCTTATATCCCAAACGTCACCTTTTATGTGACCTTTACCGTTAACGGCATTTTGTTAGACAGTCAATTACAGCCTTCTCAGCAGGTCGACGTGACCATCAACGGCTTTACTTGGCAAATCGCCCAGAATTTATTTACCAATCAGCCCAAAGCCATCGAGCAGCTACAAATTCGCGGCGAAGCACAAAAGACGGCAGAGGTGAAGGCTTTTTTACATCAAATTGGTATCAATCAGCTATTACAAGTCATCACAAAAGCAGTTAAAGGCGATAAAGACAAGCAAAAAGTCAAAAAACCTATCAAAACCGATGCTGACTATAAACAACAAGTCGAGGCACTCAATACCCAAGTCAACGCCGCAAATCTACAAAAAACAGCGCTTGAAGCACAAATTTTAGAATTAAACAGTAAAAATAAATGGATGAAAGGCGCGGCAATCGCATTTTTTGTATTATTCATCATTTGTGCGATTGGTTGGGCGGTAAAATAACACCCATTCCCCCCTATATGGCTTTGATAAAAAATTGCTTTGATAAAAAAATTGCTTTGATAAAAAATCGCTTATCATTGAGTAAATAAATCCGAGAAATAAATAAATCCGAGTGTTTTAGTAAGAATTAATCTTGACTAAAAGACTCGGATTTTCATATAATAGCCATACCAACCATAAAACGTGTTTTCACAGCTTACTGTGCTTGAACAGATTTAAATTTTTAACCTAAGTGGGGCTACTATGCGATTGACAACCCGAGGACGCTATGCAGTGACGGCGCTGCTAGATTTGGCATTGCAAGAGCAAAAACATGAATTGGCTGTGTCATTGTCTGATATCGCAAAACGTCAAGAGATTTCTATTTCTTATCTTGAGCAGTTGTTTTCAAAGCTGCGTAAAAAAGGGTTGGTGGTGAGCACTCGCGGTGCCTCAGGTGGTTACCATATTGCCAAACCCATTAATGAAATCTCGATTATGACTATTATTTCAGCAGTTGATGAGTCGGTGGATGCCAGAGCTTGCGAAGGTAAGGGCAACTGCCAAGACGGCGCTATGTGTTTAACCCATGATTTATGGAATGGATTGTCTGAGCAAATTGAAAACTATTTGTCGACCGTGACACTAGATACGCTTATTAATCGTCAAATTATCCGTGAAATTTCTGAGCGTCAAATTTTGATGGTTGAAGATATGCAGGATAAAAATCAGTCTGCGGTAAACCCGATGACGGATGCGCCTGTATCGCAACGAGCAAAGCATAGCACCACTAAAGTTAGTAATATTAGTAACAATCATTCATTAGCTGATAACAGCAAAACCTTAAAACAAAATTCTGGGGAGAATTTGTTAGCATGAATAAATTAGTCTATTTAGATTATGCCGCGACCACACCAATTGATGAGCAAGTCGCCCAAAAGATGATGAAATACATGACCTTTGATGGCGTGTTTGGTAATCCTGCCTCGCGTTCGCATGGGTTTGGTTGGCAAGCTGAGGAAGCGGTTGAAACTGCCCGTGAGCAAATCGCAGAATTAATCAACGCCGATTCACGTGAAATTGTCTTTACTTCAGGGGCTACTGAGTCAGACAATTTGGCGATTAAAGGTGCGGCGCAATTTTATAGTGGTAAAGGCAAACACATCATTACCAGTAAAATTGAACATAAAGCTGTGCTAGACGTCTGCCGTGAATTAGAAACAGAAGGTTTTGAAATTACCTATCTAGACCCACAGCCAAAGACTGGTCTGATCACGGTTGACCAAGTTAAAGATGCTATTCGTGAAGATACTATTTTAGTGTCCCTAATGATGGTGAACAACGAACTTGGCACCCTAACAGATGTTGCGGCGATTGGTGAAATCACACGTGAAAAAGGTATTATTTTTCATGTCGATGCGGCGCAGGCAGCCGGTAAAACTCCGATTGATTTAGAACAATTAAAAGTTGATTTGATGAGTTTTTCTGCCCATAAAATTTATGGTCCTAAAGGTATTGGTGCTTTATATGTTCGCCGTAAACCACGTGTGCGTCTAAAATCACAAATGCAAGGTGGCGGTCATGAGCGTGGTATGCGTTCAGGTACGTTGGCAACGCATCAGATCGTGGGGATGGGTGAAGCCTTTGCCATTGCAGGTAAACGTATGGCAGAAGATGAAGCCAGACTTACAAAACTGCGTCAACGTCTGTGGGATGGCTTAAAAGAGCTTGATGAAATTTATCTCAATGGTGACATGAATCACAGTATTCCAAATATCGTCAACATCAGCTTTAACTTTGTAGAAGGCGAATCCTTGATGATGTCATTGAAAGATTTTGCCGTGTCGTCGGGTTCTGCTTGTACGTCAGCAACGCTTGAGCCTTCCTACGTATTACGCGCGCTTGGATTGTCAGATGAGCTTGCTCACAGTTCAATTCGTTTTAGTTTGGGTCGCTATACGACCGAAGAAGATATTGACCATGCGATTGCTGAGGTGCGAACCGCGGTTGAAAAATTACGCGCTTTATCACCGCTTTGGGACATGTACCAAGAAGGCGTTGATTTAAATAGTGTGGAATGGAACGAACATTAATTTGTATTAAAAATTAATTTCCATTAAAACTTATTCAATTTAATAATTAAAGATTAGTCAGTTACGTTTGACGTAACCAGCCAAAAGGAAAATGAAATGGCCTACAGTGATAAAGTGCTTGACCATTATGAAAATCCACGCAATGTGGGAAACTTAGATAAAGATGCCAAAAATGTCGGTACCGGTATGGTTGGTGCGCCAGCATGTGGTGATGTGATGCGCCTGCAAATCCAAGTGGGTGATAATGGTATCATTGAAGATGCGCGCTTTAAAACCTATGGCTGCGGTTCAGCCATTGCCTCAAGCTCATTGGTCACAGAATGGCTTAAAGGCAAAACCCTGGATGAAGCTAGCGCGATTAAAAACAAAGATATTGCTGAAGAGTTGGCACTGCCGCCTGTTAAAGTGCACTGCTCAGTGCTAGCAGAAGACGCCATTAAAGCAGCGATTGAAGATTATAAATCCAAAGCTGAAGCTTGATTGACTGCACGATTATAACAGTCTTATTGATTCATTCTCAATAAGACTGTGTGTGAGTCGCTCAAAGTGACTGGCCTAAAGATTGAAATGATTGCAGATTGACATGAGTAAATGGGGTAGTAAAGTGATTGAATTATCAAACGATGCAGCTGAACATGTACGCGATTTTTTGCAAAACCGTGGTCATGGGGAAGGTATCCGTGTGGGTATCCGTACCGCAGGTTGTTCTGGCTTAGCTTATGTGCTGGAATTTGTTGATGAGCCAGACCCTAACGACCAACGTTTTGAAAGCAATGGGGTGAGTGTATTTATCGATCCAAAAAGCTTAGTTTATCTTAATGGTTTAAAAATGGATTTTGTCAAAGAAGGTCTCAATGAAGGCTTTAAATTTAGTAATCCAAACCAAAAAGGTGAGTGTGGCTGTGGTGAATCTTTCACCGTTTAATTTTTAGTATTTTTTTGTCAGTATAGTGATGGCTCGGTAGGGGAAGTTGAAAATGGTTAATTATTTTGAGTTGATGAATGTACCCCAACAATATCAAATTGATATAGCCAAGCTTCAGCAGACCCTTCGCCAACTTCAATCTAAGTTCCATCCTGATAACAATCTTGACGAGTCTGTAGCTGAGCAAAACCTTTCGCTATCTGCTAATGCGGATGGTTTTTTGCGTGAATCAATCGCCAAATTATCCTCACTAAAGCCTGAGCAAGCGTCTGCTATTATTAATGAAGCCTACAATACGCTTAAAAACCCCGATTCTCGCGCGTCACATTTATTGGCACTCAAAGGCATTTCACAATCTATTAATCAGCCGATTCGTGATTTGGACTTTTTAGACGATGCCATGTCATTTCGCATCGATTTAGACGATGCTGATAGCCAAAGTATTACGCTACTTAGCAAAAAACTTACCGAGTGGCTAAATAATTATCAACTTGCCTTTGATGAAGTTTATCAAAAAATTGATAATCCAGCTGCAGCTGAGGCTAATGCTGATGCCTTAACCAAACAGGCGATAGATATTATTCAAAAACTGCAGTTTTTGGTTAAACTGCAAGCAGATGTGGCAAAAACTACCGATGAATTAGCCCAGCAGAATTTTGATAATGATGATGATCTGTATGTGTAAATCAGGGTGAAAGGGTAAGTTGTCCTAGCAGTGGTTAAGTTTTATTTGGTTTATCATATTTTTAATTTATAATACCATCCGTTTTGACTTTCTATAAAGATATAACCTAAGCTGGTTTTATTTTCAAATTATTTTTTCTATTTTCTAATTGGTCCAATTTATGTCGTTATTACAAATCGCTGAACCCAATCAAAGTGCCAAGCCCCATGCGCATCGTTTTGCTTTAGGAATTGATTTAGGAACCACGCGCTCACTGGTAGCGGTAGTCCGTTCAGGCGAGCCACAAGTGATTGGCGATAAAGTTAGTGAGTGTCAATCCAGTGACAATAACGCCAATGACGACAGTCAAATTGCTAGTCAGGTAAAAGGTATCGATTGCCAAAAGCTTTTACCCTCGGTAGTATATTTTGGCTTAGATGACAACGGCAATCCAGAAACTTTGGTAGGTCGTCATGCTGAAGCAATGGCAGAGCAAGCGCCAAGCTACACTGTACGCTCGGTCAAACGGTTTATGGGTCGAAGCATCAAGGATATTAAGTTCAATCATCCTTATGAGTTAGTTGGTGATGTCGACGTCATGCCAAGTATCCAAACCCCACAAGGTGCTAAAAATCCTGTTGAAGTATCAAGTATCCTGTTAAAACATCTGTATGATCGGGCAAAATTGGCATTACCTGACAATAGTATTGTAGGCGCAGTGATTACTGTACCGGCTTATTTTGATGAAGCACAGCGCCAAGCCACCAAAGATGCGGCTAAATTGGCAGGCATTCATGTGATTCGCTTGCTAAACGAGCCGACGGCTGCTGCGATGGCATATGGGCTGAACCAAGCACAAGACGAAGCGTATCATCTTATTTATGATTTGGGCGGCGGCACGTTTGATGTATCGGTGTTAAAGCTCAATCACGGTGTGTATGAAGTGCTCGCAACGGGCGGTAATAGCGCACTGGGTGGCGATGATATTGACCGCTTGATCGCTAATTGGCTCATTCAACAAACAGGCCTGCATCCTTCAAGCATTGATAACCATCAAAAACAGCTGCTAAACGTACAGGCTCGTACGCTTAAAGAGCAGTTGTCAAAAGCAGACCAAGTGACTGCCGAAGTTTCACTGAACGGTCAAGCTTTTGACATTGTGTTAACTCAAAGCAATCTTCGCCAAATTATCCAGCCTGTCACTGACCGTACATTAGCGGTTTGTGCGCAAGTGTTACGTGATGCTGGACTTGAGACGTCCCAGCTTGATGAAGTGGTATTGGTAGGTGGTTCGACACGAATGCCATTGATTCAGCAAATCGTAGCAGAAACGTTTAATCAGCCGCCATTGTCACGCATCAATCCAGATGAAGTCGTCGCATTAGGCGCAGCCAAATATGCTGACCAATTAATCGGACAACAGCAAAATACGGTGTTGCTGCTTGATGTCACGCCTTTATCCTTGGGGCTTGAGACCATGGGCGGTCTCACTGAAGTGATTATTCCGCGTAACACGCCCATTCCTGTGACGCGTAAACAGGTATTCACAACCTATCAAGATAACCAAAATGGTATGATTATCCATGTGGTACAAGGTGAACGCGATACGGTGGCTGACAATCGCTCGTTAGGGCAGTTTAAACTGACTGACATTCCAGCGATGAAAGCAGGGTTGGCGCGTATCGAAGTCACTTTTCAAATTGATGCCAATGGTCAGTTAACCGTCTGGGCTAAAGAGTTGACAACGGGCAAAGCAAGCCAAATTCAAGTCAAGCCGTCTTACGGATTGTCAGAAGATGAGCAGGAAAAACTGCTTAAAGCAGGCTTTGATTTTGCCATGCAAGATCGACTGCAGCGTAGCTTGATTGAAAGTCAGGTAGAAGCAAAACGAGAATTGTTGGCGCTAGCATCCGCGCTTGCAGAATTTGGCTTTTTGTTAACTGATGAGCAGAAAAATACGCTGCAAACCTCGATGGCTGATGTTCAACAGGCGATTGATGGTGCTGAACAAGCCCAGTTAGAAACAGCGAGTGCGCAGCTAAAAGTTCATAGTGATGATTTTGCTGCACTTATCATGAACCAAGCGGTCAATGAAACCATGAAAGGAACTTCAACCGCGGATTGGTCAAATTAATTTTGAATACATAAGACTATTAATCGTTAAGAGATTGCTATGCCAAAAATTACTGTATTACCGCATCACCAAATTTGCCCTACTGGCGCAGAGATTGAACTCAATGAAGGCGATAATCTATGCCGTGGTTTGCTAGAAAAAGGCGTGAAAATTGAGCATGCTTGTGATATGTCAAAAGCTTGTACCACCTGCCATGTTATCGTGCGAAAAGGGTTTAATAGTTTGGAGGAAATGGATGATATCGAAGCTGATTTGCTGGATCGTGCTTGGGGGCTAGAACCAGATTCAAGACTGTCTTGCCAAGTCATCATTGAAGATCAAGATTTGACCATTGAAATTCCAAAATATACCATCAATCACGCCTCTGAAAATCATTAATACCAACCAATAAAAAAAGGCTTACTAATCATCGTTAGTAAGCCTTTTTTGATGGCGCTGCGTATCGCTAAACACTCGTTATTGCTAGAACAAGGCGCTGACTCATTCAGCGCATATTTATTCACAGCATATTATGGCGCAGCAGTCTGCGGTTTAATCGTAACTTTAGTGATGGATTTTAGGTATGCTAAATAATCCTCAAACTGAGACTGACCGATATTTTCGCGCACGATTTGGGCAGTTTGTTGCTTGACTTCGGGTGTGATTTGGGCGTTGTCATTGCTGATAACCCCGCCAACAATCACGCTTGCACCCGATACAGTAGGGCGGGTCATGACCGCTAGTTGATTGTTAACAGCAGGTTGACTAAATGCCACACCACGCTCGTCATCGCTCAGTTTGCTGTCTTGACGAGTCACAATCCCCAAATCTTGGAATGGGGCACCCACCGCCGCAATTGAATTGGCTTGTTTGACTTTGGCAGCGATAGCATTGGCTTCCGCCACGGCTAAACTTTTTGCTTTTTCTTCAATAAGTTTGGCCTTGATAACCGGCTCAGCTTCAGCTTGGGTCATGAGTTTGCTGGCGCGGTGATTGGTTGATTGTAACCATACCACTTTATCAGAGACATCAATACCGACTGAAACACTGCCTTCTTGCAGCGCGAGTGGCTCAAATGCTGCCGCTACAATGGCAGGTTGACTCAGTGCAGATGAGTTATTGGTTTTAGGGTAGTTTTTAATCGATTTGGCGGTTAATTTATAGCGATTGGCAAGCTCGGTGATAGTAGCACCAGCAACTGCGTCATTGTTGATTTTACCAATCAAATCTTGATAAGCGGCTTCACGCTTTTGCGCCATCACTTGTTCGGTTAACACGGGCATCAAGCTTTCAATGGTTGGTGGGGTTTGACCATTGATTTTTACCAATTTGAATAAATGATAGCCATAGTTGGTTTTGATGGGGCTCGTGACTTGACCGACTTTTAGGGTCTTGATTTGGGTCATGATGGTGTCATAATCATTGGGGAACATCGATTGGGTAATCGGACCGATATTGCCGCCATCGTTTTTACTGCCTTCATCTTGCGAGTACTGTTTGGCAAGCGCCGCAAAATCCGCTTGATTGGCATCAAGTTTACTTTTTAATGAGGTTAAGGTGGCTTGTGCTTGACCGCCATTCATCAAAATCATTGCCAATTCGTATTCGGTCTGGTTGTTGCTATTTTTCAAATAGCTTTGATACTGTTGCTGCAATTCCTGAGCCGTTGGGGCAGCAACAGGCAGGGCATTTTTATTGAGTTCTAAATAAGTTAAATCCACCATGTCACTAGATTTAAGTGTCGCTTGATTTTTTTGATAATAACTTGCAATTTCTTGCGGCGTCACTTGTACCTGCGGCGCAAAGCTGTGCCAGTCCAAACGCAGCACTTGCACAGGGCGAGACTCAGACTGCATTGACATCAGCTTATCAATGCTCCCTTGCGCAAAAATCCCTGTATTAATGATACCGCGGCTAAAGGCAGTCACCAATAAGTCTTGACGGACCGAATCAAATAATTGCTCTTTGGTCATGCCGCGACTGGTTAAATAGCTAGCAAACAACTCGTTAGAAAATTTTCCGCTGGCGTCTTGAAAGGTTTTTTCTGCCATCAACATTTGGGTGATGGTGGCGTCGGACACAGTAAAACCCAGCTGGTTGGCTTGGTTTATAATCAAATAACGGTCAATTAAATTGTGCAGCATCTGCTCACGTAATTTATCGCTATTAAGTAGGCTTGCATCGCCATTCACTTGCTCAAGCAAGGTTTCGCGACGATTGTTAATCATGGTTTGCAAGGTAGCATTATCGATATTTAACTCTGCAACTTTGGCGACAGCATTGGGGTCATCTCCGCTACGGACAATTGACTCAAATCCCGTGATGGCTAAAGGCAGTAAAAAAAGAACGAGCAAGGCTTTGCCCATCCAACCTTTCAAAAAATTGCGTAAAGATTCCATATTGCTCACTTGCAGTTTAGATGGATTTATTAAGGATAACTAATCAGGCTAAATAATCAAATCAAACACGATATTATAGGGGAACTGTCCACCAAAATCATTATCTTTCATCAAGTTGGGTAGACAGTTTTAAGATATAGCAAAATAGTAAAAAGGCAGACTGTTAATAATTTATAAATTTTTAGATAGCTCGGAAATAATAGCGTCAAGGATTTTGAGCCTCGCGGTATATTTATCATCGGTGGCAATCACATACCACGGGCGTTTTTTATGGTGAGTCAAATGAATCATGTCGGAAGCGGCTTGCACGTACTCGTGCCATTTGGCACGGTTACGCCAATCGTCATCGGTAATTTTAAACTGCTTATTGGGCGTCTCTTCACGCGCTTTAAAGCGTTTAAGTTCTTCTTCTTCACTGATAGCGAGCCAAAACTTGACCACAATGGCGTTGCTCTGTACCAAGTCGTTTTCAAAGCGATTGATTTCGCCATAAGCACGTTGCCAGTCTGCTTCTTTTGCAAAGCCTTCAATACGCTCAACGAGTACCCGACCATACCAACTACGGTCAAAAATGGTCACTCGGCTATTATGCAGGCGTTGTTTGAGTAAGGCGACGCATTTATTGCGTTTGAATTTTTGTGATAAATACACTATATCCACATCTGCCATTTCATCATGGGGCAGGCGCGTCCAAAAACGCCACAGATAGGCGTGTTTTAATTCATCTTCGGTCGGTGCAGAGATAGCGTGGATAGTAAATTCACGCGGATCGAGCGGGGCAATGATGCGGCGTATCGCCCCGCCTTTGCCTGCTGCATCCATACCTTCGAAGACAAAAATGATATGGCGTTGACCTCGCTCACGAATTAGTTCAGCGAGTATATGTTGTTTGCTATGCAGTTGTTTTTTATAATCTGCTTTTTCTAATGCGTGGGATTCGACGCTAACCAACTCATTAATTAGAGGGGTTGGTTTAAAAGGCAGTGGGATGGGTTTGACAGCATTTTTGTCCGTTTTAAGGTGAACTGATTTGTCGGCTTTTAGGGGGGTGTCTTGGGCATCATCGGCTGCAGCTAGTTGGTTCATGGTTTGCAGCGCTGCTAATACGACATTCGCAAATTGGATGTTTGAGGCATCGATATCTTGTCCATCTATGTGGTGCCAGCTTGATTGTAACCCCATAAGCTTGCTACTAAAGCGTTTGAAACGTTTCACGTCTTTTTTTCGAAACCAATCTAAATGATACAACTGCTCAGGGTCAGCCTCTTCATCGCTCAAGCGTTTTTTTAGCGTTTTGTTATCGACTGAAAACCAGCATTTGACGATATCGGTGTTGTTATTGACCAAATCTCGTTCAAACGCCTCAATGTCTTCAATCATTTGCTGTAAGCGCTGTTCATCTATATCATCGCCACAGTCAAACACATAACGAATCAAGTCAGCGTACCAGTTGCCAAAATACACGGCAATCTCACCGTTTCTAGGCAGTTGCCATGTGTGACGTTGCCAAATGGGTTGGTAGCGGCTAGGATGCTGCCCCATGGTGGCGTGAACCTTGATATAGCGTGCGTCCATCCATTCGGTTAGCGCTTTGACCGCTTCGCCTTTGCCCGAATTTTCCATGCCATTGACCAAGATGAGTAGCCCGCGCGAGTTTTTGCCAGCCCGTTGCTCGCGTAAGGTGGTTTGCTCGGTAATCAAGTCAAAACTTAATTGCGCCTCAAGGGTTGCAGGTGGCGTTTTGTGAGCTTTATCGGTTTTGGTAGATTTGGCAGCATTATTGGTGGATGCAGACGCGGCTGTATTGTTATTATCCAACTTGGTATTTAAGTTATTATTTAAGCTATTGGTTAAACTATTGCTATTTTGCGTTGGCATACGACCTTCTTAGGGAAATACCCGAAATTTTGCTAATGAGCGCTTCATTTTTTTAAAAGTTTTTAAAAGATAGCAGTTATCCTACCCTTGAACAATTTACGATTTGTATTTTTGCTGGATTTACATTAAGGTAATGCGGCACAAAACTGCATTTTACTGTGGGTTTATACAATGGATAAACTGCAGTTTCTCTGTTTTGAATTTAAAAATTTTGCAAAAAAATCGAGGCCCTATGAGCAGCTTAAGCCAACTAGAACAAGATTTAAAACAATTTCGCGCCCTGCCATACCACAGCGATACCCAGTTAGCGCAAAAACTGAGGGAAGTACAAGCCTGGCAACGCGGTCGTATTCATAAAACCCACCAAGCCTTATTTGCCAGCGCCAACAACCAAGCCATGGGGGAATTTTTAATTGACCAACTGTATGGGGGCGAAAAATTCAACGTGCTTGCTGAACAGCTAGAGCGCATGGTGCAAAAGGCTGAAAAACTAGAAAAATTTATCCCTGCCAATGCCGTGAGCACAGGCGCAGCCGGTATCATCGAAGCGATTAACGCCATTAAGCTTGATCTGCAGCTTGCTCAATATTTACAAGAAAATCATTTATCCGCGGATGAGCCATCCATGATTAAAGCCTATCGGTCTGTCAATGCAGAGTCGGCAAGACGACAGCAGATTGCTGACCTCAAACAAATGTGCTATCGCACAGACAAATATCTTAAATCATTTATCTTACAAAAAGCATTTTCACTTGCCAAAGGCACAGCGTATAAAAAAGGCTTTCAGCCATTATATGACTTTATCGCCGAAGGCTTTGCTGCCATCAAACCGATTAAAAGTATTGGCGCATTTATTGAGCCATTTTGTGAAAAAGAGTTGCAAATCATTACCAATGTGCATGCGGGCAAAGAACATCCCTTTGATGTTTAGTGATAAAATAGAAAAAATTTTGCAGTACCTTTGCGCTTTTAACTTTGCCAATTTGTGATTGGCGATGATATCACTAGGAAACCACATGAACGACAATAACCATCATTCAATCCAAGACAGCTTGGTTAAAGACAGCCTCCAAGCCAATGACAAACTCAATAGCCAAGTACAGCAGTCACTGACAGCTGACAGCACCATCAACCGTCAATTTACTGGCACAGCGGATTTGCCAGAATCCGTGCCCCAAGGTCAGCAGCTCACTCGCCCTGCTACCGCTACCCCAAATGACGCTACCCCTAATGAGTCGTCAGCGCAATCAACTAGCAGTTTTGATAAATCAGCCATCGACAATCCGCATACCGAAGCCACTGATGGCAATGAAGAAACCCATTTTGGCTACAAAACCGTCAAAAAAGCTGAAAAACAACAAAAAGTAGCAGAAGTGTTTACCTCTGTTGCCAAAAAATACGACATCATGAATGATTTAATGTCCTTGGGTATTCATCGTCTGTGGAAACGCTATGCCATAAGCCTAACGGGCGTGCGTGCCGGTCAACGGGTGTTAGATATCGCAGGTGGCACAGGCGACTTGGCAAAAGCCTTTAGTAAAGAGGTGGGTCGCACAGGTCATGTGGTATTATCCGATATCAATGAAGCGATGCTAGAGGTCGGTCGTGAGCGTCTGCTCAATGCAGGCTGTAGTAACGTCGACTTTGTACTCGCCAATGCTGAGACGCTGGCACCATTTGATGATGAAAGTTTTGATTTGGTGACCATCAGCTTTGGGCTACGCAACGTCACCGACAAAGACGCGGCACTGCGCTCGATGTATCGGGTGCTCAAAAAAGGTGGTCGACTGCTGATTTTGGAATTTTCAAAACCGGTGTTTGAGCCATTTGGTAAAGTGTATGATTTGTATTCGTTTACCGCATTGCCACTCATGGGTAAATTGGTGGCGAATGACAGCGAAAGCTATCAGTATTTGGCAGAGTCTATCCGTATGCACCCAGACCAACGCACCTTAAAAGGCATGATGGAAGAGGCAGGCTTTGTCAATTGTGATTATCACAACTTAACAGGCGGTATCGTGGCGGTACATCGTGGGTTTAAAAAGTAACTGATAGCAAAAAATATAATAGCTCACTGAAATTTATATACTAAAAGAGAATCAGATGTTTACTGTATTACTACTCGCAGGCATTGAAAAAGTGGTTAACCTAGCGATTGCCACTGACCCCATCACCCAAGCAGGGCTACAACCGTTATCGGGTAAAGTTTTGCGCCTAATTATGGCAGAGCCCGCCATTGAATTTGATACGATTTTTAATGATGACCATATCCGCTTTGAACCTGTGACGGTTGATGTTTTTGAACCTAAAGGTAGCGCTGTGGTAAGCAAACCTGATTGTGTTGTCAAAGTGGACAACCCTGTGCATTTGCTCAATTTGATGGGTGACCCACAAGGCAATCTGCCGATTGAGGGCGATTATAAAGTGCTGATGCAAGTCAAACAGTTGGTCGCTGGGTTTGATCCTGATATCATTGGTAAACTGCAACCTTTGATTGGTCTGCCGATGGCAAGTCAACTGTCTAATCTGTTAGCCAACCTAAAAGGCACAATCGCTGTACCTGCCAAAGAGGTGTTTGCCGATATTGCCAATATCAGAGAGTGGAAAACCAACGATGCAAATACTGATGACAATGTAAGGCATGAGTTAAAGCAGCAGCTACTAAAGCTGCGGGCGGATATTGAACGTGAACAAGCCAGACTCGATGCCATCAAGCAACAGCAAGCGGCTTTATTGGAAAAATAGATTACAAAAGTAGATTACAAAGGTAAATTTATTGCAAAAGTTGCTTTTGCACAATCAACATGACGGGTTAAATCCCCGTCTTTTTTTAACCATTAAAAAATTGCTTATATCATGCTAGAATTCCCACCATTGATAAGCTTTCTAACGAGTTGCCAACGTGTTACTAAATCATCGCAAACGTCTTTTACAACTGTGGCGCATTGCCGCTCATTATCGTGTTGATACCCATCTGCCTATTGAAGAGACGCCGCAGCTTGAGCCCATTGCCAAACTTATCCGTATGCACCCTGCCAGCTATTTTCAAAAACCTCATCCAGACGGGGTTAGGCTGGCGCTTGAAGAGATGGGCACGCTGTTTTTAAAATTAGGGCAGCTGCTGTCCACCCGTCGTGATTTGGTCACCCCTGAGATTATTAAGCAGTTGGTGCATCTGCAAGACAGGGTAAAACCCTTTAGTGTCGATACGGTTATCGAGCAAATTGAACAATCGACAAAAAAAGGCGGTTTGGGGCAAACTATCAATCAGCTATTTGCTAGATTTGATGGCACACCGTTAGCGGCGGCATCCATCGCGCAAGTACACACCGCACGCCTGCATGATGGGCGTGAAGTGGTGGTTAAAGTAGTTCGCCCAACTATCCGTGAACAGATTATTGAAGATTTTGAATTATTGCGCGATTTGGCAAGGTGGGCATCGGCACGGATTGAAGCGGCGCGTGCGGTACATATTATCGATATCGTTGAAGATTATCGGCAAGTCTTGCTCAATGAGCTTGATTTAACCCTGGAAGCTGCCAATACCACCCAAATGCGTAATAACTTTTTGGGTTCATCGATGATGTATGTGCCTGAAGTCTATCAAGCGAGCAAAAACATCATGATTATGGAGCGCATTGTTGGGGTACCGATTTCGCAAACGCAAGTATTTGATGCGCTTGGGTATGATAGGGCGGCACTTGCGGCAAAAGGATTAACGATTTTTTTCACCCAAGTGTTTCGAGATAATTTCTTCCATGCCGATATGCACCCAGGCAATGTGTTAGTTGAAACGCTGCCAGCCGATACCCCAAATCCCAATCCGCGCTACATCGCCCTTGATTGCTCAATCGTGGGCGAGCTATCTAAAGCTGACCAAATGATTGTGGCAAGGCTTTTATTATCGGTAATGAACAATAACTTTACCGGTCTAGTGGATATCATTGCTCGCGCAGGCTGGATTCCACCCAATACCGATAAATACGCCCTCATGCGCGATATGCGCCGCACCGTGTCACCGATGATTAGTAAGCCAATCAACGACATTGATTTTGCAGGCGTGCTCATGTCGGTGCTCGATATTGCGCGTCGCTATCATTTGGATATACCACCGCAATTAATGTTACTGCTTAAAACGCTCGTGCATGTGGAGGGTTTAGGACGGGATTTATACCCTGAGCTTGATATCTGGTCGCTCGCCAAACCGATTTTGACAGGTTGGGTGAAGCAGCAATTTGACCCGATGCAAAAAATTGGCGAGCTACGCAAGCAATTACCTGAACTGTTGCTGAGTCTTAATGACATGCCACAATTGCTGGATAACAGTCTGCAAAGTCTGTCAAATCTGGGTGGACACCAAAATCAGCAGCTGCGTGAAATACAGCAAATTCGCTCAGACATGCTCAAAAGTCGCCAGCAGGATTGGCTTGCGCTGCTTGGTTTTGTGGGTGCGTTGTTTATCGCACAAATGATTGCCAGTCATGCCGTCTGGCAGGTAAGTAGCTGGCTTGCGCCGATTTTTTATGTGATTGCAGTGCTGTTTGTATTGTGGCGGCTATTAAATTAGCGCCTTAAGCATGCTTCATATAATGATCGGCTAGCAGTTTGACAATCGTAGGGATAAAAGGTTTTGCCAAATCATGTCCCATGTCTTTAATCAAATGAAATTCACTGTGCGCAATCGCCTTGGCAATCGCCCGACCATGCGCCGATGGCACTAGCCCATCTTTTTCCCCATGAATGATAATGGTTGGCTGTTTGATTTTTTGGTCGAATTTAACAATAGAGCCAGTGGCTAATATTGCT
Organism: Faucicola osloensis; assembly: GCA_019353055.1. Classification (GTDB taxonomy): domain Bacteria; phylum Pseudomonadota; class Gammaproteobacteria; order Pseudomonadales; family Moraxellaceae; genus Faucicola; species Faucicola osloensis_C. The sequence continues at coordinate 422,250 of JABAHL010000001.1, read as the reverse complement.
TGCAGCTGCTGAAGCACGCCACGTGGGTGATAACTACGTTCAAACCGCAAACGAATGAGTCGTTCTACTTCCTCTTCATCCACATGATTGGGTGAGCCGATACGCTGCATACACCACACGCCGTATGCGACCACGTCATCAATTTGGGTGGTTTTGGGATGTGACAGTAGGGTTTGCAGCTGCTTTGGCTTGGGGGGTGGTAAAAATGGCTTGTTGTTACTGGTAAACATGAGACCCAGTGTTGACACACGTTTTGGGTATTTGGCAGCCAAAATTTGCGCAATCATCCCGCCCATAGATGCCCCCACCACATACACATTGTTCAGTGCTAACTTATCCAGCAAGCGGCGGGTATCTTCGACCATGTCAAATAAGTTATACGCCACAGGAAAATGACGGTTCGTCAAACCCACTTGCATACGCAGCATCATTTTGACATTGTTGATGGGAAAACGGGGGAAGGGTCGGGCGATTTTTGATGATAGCCCGATATCACGATTGTCAAAACGAATCACAAAAAAGCCTGCGTCAATCAAGCCTTTGACAAAACTATCTGGCCAAAACACCAACTGCGAGCCTAAGCCCATAATCAGCAGCAAGGGCGGATGATCAGGATTGCCACCAACTTCAACACACAGTTGTAATTCATCACCGATATCAATTATGGCACTTTGCATAAAGTCCGTAATCGCTGAGGGTTCAAAATTAAATTTGGCTAAATCCATAATTTATTCCAAAAATATCAATCTGCTAGTGGGGTGCTAAATGAACTTTCCGCAATAGATGACCTGTTGCACGAGCGTGGCAACTAAGATAGTTACTAAGACAGCCAATCCGCCACTTGCTTGGTTAACGTTAAGCGCTGTTTTGCTGCTTCTCTACCGGCTAATACAAACCCTAAAATGCTATTGGTATCATCTTTTGGATGGGCGGTCATAACCATTCCGTCGGTGGTTAGGGTCGTTTGCCAGTACAGTTGATCGTCACTGTACTGCCCTGATACGGGTAATACCACCAAAGGTAAACTAGGTGTCTTGATAGCCACTGGCATGGCAGGATACGCTACTTTGGTCGGCGCCATATTAGGGTCAGCCAGGGTTTTTGCCAACGCTTTGGCTTGGTTCATCAATGGCATAACATAGGGCATATAGCTACCCATCACGTTGGCACAATCGCCAATGGCATAAATATGCTCAGCTGATGTGGCTAGGTACGCATCAACCTTGATGCCTTGCTGCACTGTTCTGGGTAAATGGGTTATTGTAGGATTGATGTGCTGTGACGATGCTATGGCAATGTTCGCTGATGCCGCAAGGTCAGTATTAGCCACCAAACCAATCGCTATCAAAACAATATCCGCTTCAAAGGTTTGTGATTGGTTATCCCTGTCAAACGAGATGGTCACGGTTGCCTTATCGCTTGTATCATTATTTGTATTAACGTTTGTCGTGATACTGGTGATATCAGTGCCTAAATAAAATGTCACCCCTGACTGAGTCAAAGCGTCTTGTAGCATGATACCTGCTTGGCTAGGGAGTTGCTGAGCCAGTGGGCGTGCCGCTTTATCAAACACTGCTACTGTGATGTCAGCGGTCTGGTTATCTGTATTTTGACCAATCAAATCATTGGCAAATTCACAACCAATCAACCCTGCACCAATAATCGCTACCTTAATGGGCGCTGATTTTTGAGATTTTAGGGTGTTTAGACGCTGCTGAAAGCTTTTATATTCATCTAAATGATTGACGGCAAAAATGGTTTGATGATTGACCGCTAGATTGGGTAACAGTCTAGAATGCGCGCCTGTCGCCAATACCAAATCTCGATAAGCAAGCGTTGTTTGAGACGCTTCATTGACTAACGAGCGAACCACAATGACTTGTTCATCGGTATTAATATCAGTGACTTGATGAAAATTTAATAGGGTCAAGTTTAACGTTTCTGCCATTTTTGCCGCGCTCGCATTGGCGATGGTGTCGGCAAGTTTGTTTTGCGCATAGGCATTTGACAAGGTTGGCTTGGCGTAGCTATCACCACTGTCTTGACACACCATGACGATAGGCAAGCTAGTCGTTAGCTTTCTGAGCTCACGCGCTAGCGTATAGCCCGCCATGCCTGAACCAATAATAATTACAGGTTGTGGTTGTGTATTTGATAGTTGCGCAATAGGCGCATCATTTGAACTGATACTGTCTAAACTTGCACTATTGTCACTGGCACTATCGATACTCGCACTATCGGCATTGTTAGTTGATTGCATGATAAAACCCTATTATGTTTATTATAGTTCAATCATTTCAAAGTCTACTTTGCTAACCCCACATTCAGGGCAAGTCCAGTCTTCGGGAATATCTTCCCAGCGTGTACCCGGAAGGATGCCTTCTTCTGGGCAGCCCAGTGCCTCATCATACACCCAACCACACACGATACATTGATATTTTTTCATTGGTAACTTTCCCTATATTAGTGGTGACTTTTGCTATTGAAGATAAGGATAAAAATTGCAATTACAATGCCGAGCAGTATGTTAACCATGCAAAACTTGCGCAATCACCTAAAAATTTAACTTGCGATAGTTTACAAGTATGCACTGGAACAAGCAAGCCAATGACAGGCAACATTCAACCCTAATTCAATCCTATATCGCAACTCTTTCAACTAGCTTGCCCAAGCCTAGTTTATTCATCATGGTTAAAGTAAATACTTAACGCCATCCATGACCTTGATTGGCTCAGCCTGAAAAAATTGCTAGAATGAGGCACGCTTTAGCAATTTTTACTTAATTTTTACTTAACACTTATTTTTTCTGAACTTGGTCAATCCTATGCAGTCGATTATCTCCCCTGATTCAACACACCCATTTTGGCAAATCATCAGAGTGGTACCTGATTTTCCCAAACAAGGCATTGCGTTTTATGATATCACGCCATTATTGCGCGCTCACGTCAATGCGGTAATCGATGCGTTACTGGCAGCGATACCACAGCCAGTGTTTGAGGCGGTTGATTGCTTTGGCGCCATTGAAGCACGGGGGTTTGTCTTTGCCAGCCTGTTGGCAGGTCGAACAGGCAAAGGCATGGTATTGATACGCAAAGAAGGCAAGCTGCCACCGCCAGTGGCGAATAAAAGCTATGCGCTAGAGTATGGTAGTGATACTTTAGAAATGCAGGCGGGACTTGCGCCCGCTAATGTGTTGTTAGTGGATGATATATTGGCGACAGGCGGTACCTTGAGCGCTGCGGTAGGGCTTTGTGAGGCCGCAGGACATCAGGTGTTAGGCGCACTTGTGTTGCTTGATTTGGTGGATTTGCATCAACCGCTTGCTATACCACTGTATACCGTGTTGCAAGCTAAAAGCTAGTGGGGTGGCATGGGGCTAATCATGATTGAAGAACATGATTAGCCGCTAACAAAAATTTAATGAACCAAGCTTTATCCATTAAAGTTTTAATGAATAAAGCTTTAACTAACAAAGCTTAGTTAACCAAGCCTCTTAAGGTTTGTTCTAACGCTTCTCGAGCTTGGATAAAGCCTTCAATGCCGGCAGATAATAACGCTTGGCTGATAGGATCAAGCGCATGTTGCTCGGCAAATTGGGTCTCATCGAGGGTTTGTTTTTTGAGGTCAATAAACTGCATGTCGGGAAATAGCTGACGCTCGACTTTGACGTCCATCGTGGCAAGTTGGTCTAGCAAATCAGGCGCAATCGTTAATAAATCACAACCTGCCAATGCCAATATTTGCTCAATACTGCGAAAACTCGCGCCCATGATTTGGGTGGTGTAGCTATGTTGTTTGAAGTAATGATAAATAGTTTTGACTGAGTTCACGCCTTTATCACGGCTGATTTCGATGCTATCGAGTCCTTCATCTTTTTTCTGCCAATCCAAAATCCGTCCGACAAATGGTGAAATCAAGGTAACATCGGCATCGGCACAGGCTTTGGCTTGGTGCAAGCCAAATAGCAGCGTCACGTTACAATGGATACCTTGTTGCTCTAGTGCTTTGGCAGCTTGGATGCCTTCCCAGGTGCCAGCGATTTTGATAAGTACGCGTTTTTTATCAATCCCGGCGGCTTCATAGGCTTTGATAAATTGCTGCGCTTTGACAATGGTGCCATCGGTATCATAAGACAACCTTGCATCCACTTCGGTTGAAACACGGCCATCAATCAGTTTTAAAATTTCGCTGCCGATATAAATGGTGAGCTCATCAATCACCGCATCGATATCATTGGGGTATTTTTTTAATGTCTCAATTAAAATAGGCTGCATTTGTGGCGCTGACAATGCCTTGGTAATCAAGCTTGGGTTGGTGGTCGCATCGACTGGTTTTAAGCGGGCAATCGCTTGTAAATCCCCAGTATCTGCCACAATGGTTGTCATCATTTTTAGTTGGTTTAAGCTGCTAGTCATGTACTTTCCTAAATGTCAAATTGCTGCATGTCTTTGATAACCTATCACGGACAAAATAGTATGGTTTCATTCAATGTTAGTTAACTTACCTTAAAAGCTATCACAAACATTGTGACAATCGCTAGTTTTTTTTCTATTTTGCAAGTATTTGTTAAGCATCAAACCAAAAAATCCAACTTTTTTTAGGGTATGCCAAAAATATTGTGTCTATATCACTATTTGTGATGAAAAAGCGCCGAGCGGAACTCGATTAACAGTCGTGATTTGTGCTAGTATTAGGCAATTTCTGCTATAAAGCCATTTGGTAACTTTATATATTTCAAGGTATATTTCAAGCTAGACTGCCTGTGATTTATGACCCTCAATCCTATCGCGCAGGTCAGTGTTGACTGTTGAGTTGTAATTTTATGAATGAACAAACGATGAGCAATGATGAATTAATTGGACTTCGCCAAAAAATTGATGAAGTGGATGAAAAAATCCAGCGATTAATCAACGAGCGAGCAGGCTATGCGGTGCAAGTAGCCAAAGCCAAAAAGACGCAAGAAGACAATCCGATTTTTTATCGCCCAGAGCGGGAAGCGCAGGTGCTAAAAAAAGTGATGGCGCGTAATGAGGGTCCACTCCCTGCGGATAAAATGGCACGTTTATTCCGCGAAATCATGTCAGTGTGTTTAGACTTAGAAGCGCCACAAAAAATTGCTTATTTGGGTCCTGCAGGTACCTTTACCCACATGGCAGCGCTGAAGCATTTTGGTAAAGCCGCCACGACAGTGCCGCTATCGACCATTGCTGATGTGTTTCGTGAAGTGGAAGCCGGCTCTGCAATGTATGGCGTCGTCCCTGTGGAAAATTCGTCAGAAGGCGTGGTCAATCATACCCTTGATGGTTTTTTATCCTCCGATCTAAAAATCATTGGCGAGGTGGAATTACCGGTGCATCATCAGTTTTTGGTGGGTGAGCATACCAAAGTGGGCGCAATTTCAAAAATTTATGCCCACAGCCAAGCGCTTGCCCAATGCCGCCAATGGTTAGATACCCATTATCCCAATGTCGAGCGTGTCGCAGTTTCTAGCAATGGTGAAGCGGCGCGGCGTATCAAAAATGAGTGGCACTCAGCCGCCATTGCAGGGGAAGTGGCAGCAAGCGAATATAATTTGCACAAACTATTTGAAAACATCGAAGATACCCCGTCCAATACCACACGTTTTTTAATCATTGGCCGCGAAGCAGTAGCGCCGTCAGGTCAAGATAAAACCTCGATTTTAGTGGCAGCCAAAGATCAGGCGGGCGCGCTGATTCAAATATTGCAGCCACTGGCAAAACATGGCGTATCGATGACCAGTATCGAAACCCGCCCAGAGCGTCCAAACAAATGGGCTTATGTGTTCTTTATTGATATGCTTGGTCATATTGACGATGCCAATATGCAGGCCGCCCTTGCTGAGATTCGCCCGCAAGTCAAAGATTTACGGGTATTAGGCGCTTATCCAAAAGCGGTGATTTAACCGTTTTTGGCAATAAAATTTTATCAGTATCAATCATCAACTAAAGGTTTTGATATGACGATCCAATCGGTCAATCACAGTATTGAGCAGTTAAAAGCTTATGAAATGGATAAATCCAATGAAGAGCTAACCCGTGAGTATGGCTTGGGTGACATCGTCAAATTGGCGAGCAATGAAAACCCAACGGGCTGCTCGCCACACGTGACCTTGGCAATCACGTCAAAGCTGGGAGAATTATCGCGTTATCCCGATGGCGCAGGGCAGGGGCTTAAACAGGCGTTAGCCGATTTTTTGGGCTGCGAAACAAAACAAATTGTGTTGGGGAATGGCTCTAATGAGTTACTCAATAACATTACCGCAAGCTTTGCCGATGGCGATGATGTGATTGTGTATTCTCAATACGCGTTTTCAGATTACGAATTGGCGTCTTTGGGTATTAGTGAGCGAACCCAACAAGTCGCTGCCAAAAATTTTGCTCATGATTTGCCTGCGATGCTTGACACGCTCAATCAAACCGCCAATTGTAAAATGGTGATTATCACCAATCCCAACAACCCCACAGGCACCGTGCTCGCCAAAGATGACTTGATTAAATTCATCAAAAAAGTGCCATCGGATGTGATGGTGGTGATTGATGAAGCTTACATCGAATTTGTGCCAACGCTCAGCTGTGTAGATTTGACCCAAGAATATGACAATGTCATTGTGCTACGTAGTTTTTCCAAAGCTTATGGACTGGCAGCCCTGCGCATTGGTTATGCAGTGAGCAGCGCAAGCATTGCCGAGATTTTAAATTATACGCGCCAGTCGTTTAATACCAGTACATTGGCGCATGCCGCCGCCACAGCAGCGATTAAAGACCAACATTTTATTAACCAATATTTGGCGTTTAACCATGAGCAAAAACAAGCCCTGTATGATGGTTTGGATAGCTTAGGTGTCGTCTATGTCAAATCAGCCACCAACTTTGTGATGGTCAATGTCGGCGATGGCATGGATGTCTACCAAACCTTGATTGAGCAAGGCGTGGTAGTGCGACCGATGGTTGGTTACGGTCTGCCAGCCTGGATACGTGTGAGTGTGGGTTTGCCTGAAGAAATTAACCGTTTTTTAGATACGTTGGCGCAGGTATTGAGCTAAGCCGATGTTAGAAAAAAGGTTAGAAAAAAAGTTAGAAAAAAATCGTGAAGTATTTTGGCATTTTTTAGCGTTATTTGTGGTCATCGTTTGGGGAACAACATTAGCAAGCACCAAGGTGTTGCTGGCGGATATGTCACCCATTCAGATTTTGCTGTATAGGTCGTTATTTGCCTATGGGTTATTGTTTGCTATGTCACCTAGACTGCAAACCTTTAGCAGTGTAAAAAACGAAGTGTTATATTTTTTGTCGGGGCTGTGCGGTATCACCTTGTATTTTTTGCTAGAGAATACAGCATTGCTATATACCTATAGCAGTAACGCGGCGCTTTTAGTCACAGCATCACCTTTGTTTACGGTGCTGATTGCCAGTTTTATCATTAAAACGCATACTTTTAGCAAGTTGCTGTTGATTGCCTGTGTGATGGCGTTGGTTGGCGTGGCGTTGGTACTGGCGAATCAACCGATGAGTTTAACCAATGGCATGCTAGGTAATATTTTGGCGCTATTAAGTGGGTTGGCGTGGTCGTTGTTTGGGTTTGCTAACAGTGCCATTAAAGATGAACTAAGCCCGATAGTGCGCATGCGTAAAGTGTTTTTGTATGGCATAATCACCGCGTCGCTGTATATGCTTGTGACAGGTGAAGCCTTTATCAACCTTCATGCGTTTACGCCCATTAATCTGGCAAATTTGCTGTTTTTAGGTGGTATCGCTTCTGCCTTGTGTTTTGTGTTATGGACCAATGCCAATAAGCATTTGGGTGTGGTAAAAACCTCGCTGTATATTTATTTTATTCCGTTCATTGCGGTATTGTTGGGCGTGGTTTTATTGGGTGAAACAATAACTATCAGCACTATTTTGGGTGGGATTTTGATTGCGTTGGCAGTCTTTTTAGCAAATTATAAAAAATCGGTAAGTTAAATGTTTGAAAAAGTGTGTTTTATTGGGCTAGGGCTCATCGGCGCAAGTTTGGCACAAGCCATGCGTGATAAAAATCTTGCCAAATCAATTGTGGCGGTTAGCCGTTCACAATCAACCATTGACAAGGGTATCAACTACGGACTGCTTGATGCAGGATTTGATGATGCTGCCCTTGCGGTACAAGGATCAGATTTGGTGGTGATAGCCACGCCGGTACAGGCGGTCAAAAAGATTTTTGAACAAATTAAACCCTTTATTAGCGATAAAACCATTATCATGGATGTGGGCAGTACCAAAGGCAATATCATCGCAGACGCCAGCGCGGTGTTTGGTGAGGATATGCCCAAAGGTTTTGTGCCCGCCCATCCGATTGCAGGGGCAGAAAAATCAGGGATTGATGCGCGTAATGCCAAACTATTTGATAACCATAAAATCATCCTAACGCCGCTAGATACCACTAGCAAACAAGCCGTTAAAAAAGTGATTGCGTTATGGGCGCAGACTGGCGCAGAAGTGGTGACCATGCCAGCGGATTATCATGATAAGGTACTGGCGCGTACCAGTCATTTACCCCACTTGCTCGCCTACAATCTAGTCGCTCAACTAGCCAAGCACAACGACAATATGGATATTTTTCGTTTCGCGGCGGGTGGCTTTCGGGATTTTACCCGTATCGCCGCCAGCGACCCAACCATGTGGCATGATATTTTTTATGCCAATAAAACCGCGCTACTCGATGCCATTGATGAATTTAGTGAGCAGTTAAGTCAGTTGAAAGCAATTATTGAAACCAATGATTCTGAGCAGATGCTGGGTATATTGACCCAAGCCCAAGCCGCTCGACAACATTTTGGACATATGTTAAATAAAACGCCTTATTTGGAAAAACAAGCCATGAAGCAAACTTACGTTATCGCCCCAGCCCAACAATTTGAAGGCAGTCACACCGTCGCAGGTGATAAGTCTATTTCCCACCGTTCGATTATGTTTGGTTCGTTAGCCAAAGGCACCACCACGGTGACAGGGTTTTTGGAGGGTGAAGACGCACTCGCTACCTTGCAAGCCTTTCGTGATATGGGCGTAGTGATTGAAGGTCCAAACCAAGGCAGGGTAGTGATTCATGGGGTTGGATTACATGGGTTAAAACCTTCGCATGATCCGCTATACATGGGTAATTCAGGCACCAGTATGCGCTTGTTATCAGGTATTTTATCGGCACAAAAATTTGATTCGGTAATGACTGGCGATCCGAGTTTATCCAAACGTCCCATGGAACGTGTCGCCAAGCCTCTGCGTGAGATGGGTGCCAAAATCCAAACCACGGGCGAAAAAGGCACGCCACCGATTAGCATCACCGGCAATCAAACTTTAACAGGTATCAGCTATGAAATGCCGATGGCATCAGCGCAGGTTAAATCGTGTCTGCTGCTAGCAGGTCTATGGGCACAAGGCACCACCACAGTGATTGAGCCAGAAGTGACGCGCGATCATACCGAGCGCATGCTGACGGCATTTGGTTATCCTGTGACAGTGTCAAAAGTGCACAATGGCAATCAAATTAGTGTGACAGGGGGCGGCGAATTAACGGCATGTGATATCGCAGTGCCTGCTGATATTTCATCTGCGGCATTTTTTATGGTCGCAGGCGCCATCGCCCAACAGGGCAATGTGACCATCAACAAAGTGGGCATCAATCCCACGCGCACCGGCGTGATTGATATCTTAAAGCTGATGGGTGCTGATTTGACATTGACCAATGAAACCACCGTTGGCGGTGAGCCAGTTGCCGATATCGTGGTGAAATCTTCAAAATTGCAAGGTATTGAGATTCCTGAGCACTTAGTGCCACTTGCCATTGATGAATTTCCTGTGCTGTTTGTGGCAGCAAGTTGTGCCACGGGGAAAACCGTGCTACATGGCGCAGCTGAATTACGCGTTAAAGAATCTGACCGTATTCAAGTCATGGCAGATGGGCTAAAAACCTTAGGAATTGCATGTACTGTACTCGATGATGGCATTGAAATTGAAGGTCGCGGTGATGTGGCACAGGTGTTTGGTGGTGGTGAGATTGAATGTCACCATGACCATCGCATTGCCATGAGTTTTACTGTGGCAAGTTTGCGCGCAAGTGATACGATTACCATTCATGGTACTGAAACGGTCAATACCAGCTTCCCCAACTTTGCTGAACTGGTCAATAGTGCAGGATTACAAGTTAAAGTAGTGACTGACTAAACCCTAGTTGAGCTAAACTTGTATCACTTTCGCAAGTCTTTACATGGATGACATGAAAACTAAGATAGACTATGACTTTCTTAGTTTTCGCTTTTTTATAAAAAATAAAATTTATCGTTGTATTAATGAAAAATCAAACCCCCGAAAATCAAACAATTGATATCATCAATAGTGACATTCCTACCCGTGCCGTTGATATTACTGACCATGAAAAACCAACCGTAGTAACCACCCCCAAAGGGGTATTGACCGCACTGGCTGCTTTTTTAATTTGGGGGTTTTTCCCGCTGTATTTTAAGCTACTCAAAGAGTATGATGCGATTGAAGTCATTGGGCATCGAATTATTTGGACGTTTGTCACGATTTTACTGATCATGACAGTGACTAAAAAATGGCACTGGGTAAAAGTGATTCAAGCCAACCCAAAATGGCTACTTTATACTGCCGTTTCGGGGGCAATTATTTCGGTCAATTGGCTGGTGTACGTGTGGGCGGTCAATCATGATCAGATTTTGGAAGCCAGTTTGGGCTATTACATTGGTCCGTTGATGGGTATTTTATTATCGCTAGTGGTCATCAAAGAAAAACTGCGTCCTTTGCAATGGATGGCAGTGATTTTGGCAGCGATAGGTGTGGCAATTCAGTTGGTCGCGCTGGGTAAATTGCCGTGGGTATCGTTATTGTTGGCGAGTAGCTTTTCTGTGTATGGTTTGATGCATCGCCATACCCCGCTTGACGCGCTGTCTGCGATGTTTATCGAAACGGCATTATTGTTGCCGATCTTTATTGGCTGGTTTGCTATGCATGATGTTGCTAGTAGTCAATTAGATTTTTGGCTGTCGCCATCAATTTTTTTATTGATGATTGCAGGGCCTGTGACCTTGATACCGCTCTTAATGTTTAATAAAGCCACCAAAATGGTTAATTTTAGCTTATTGAGCTTTTTAAATTATTTGACCCCGTCCATGATTTTTTTATTGGCGATATTCTTGTATCATGAGCCTTTTAACATTTATAAATTGATTACCTTTGCCTTTATTTGGACAGGGTTGGTATTTTTTAGTTATGATTTAATCAAACAACGAAATACCTAACGAGAGTAAAAATGACCACACCAGAAACCACCCAACAAACTAATCTTGAAACGCCCCACAGCACCACGCAAGCCCCCACACAAAAAACCATGCATGAATCACTATATTCAGCGGCGGATGCCTTGCACGCGATTGCAAACGAAAAGTCCAACAATCAGCCAATCAAACTGACCGGTAATTCAACGGACACGGTATTTGTGAAGGGTCTCAAGGTCGATGCTGTGATTGGCGTGTATGAGTGGGAGCAGCAAATAACCCAACCATTGATTTTTGATATTGAAATGGTGGGCTGTCAATACCAAGCATCGCAGACTGATAATATTCAAGATGCCATCAACTATAAAAGTGTCAGTGAGCGTGTGGCTGAAGTGAGCATTGCCAACAAAGTCGCGCTGTTAGAGCGGTTAGCGCAATTGGTCGCTGAGATGATTTTGGCAGAATTTGCCCCAGAAAAAGTCACAGTGACGATTCACAAACCCACCGCCATCAAACAAGCCGATAGTGTCGGGGTTAAAATTACCCGTTTTCAGCAAAATTAATTAGCCTAAGCAAAAAATATGTTTATTTGAGCATTTGAGTATGAGTGTACCACCGCGTGATGTCATAGTCATCGAAGCCTGTGTTTTGTCGTTAGCCAGTAATGTCAAACAACCTTATTATTTACAAAAAGCCAAAGACTGGCTGCAAAACTTTGGCACTTTGACCCTCAGCGCGATTCATAGTAGTGAAGATACTTGTAGTGATAACAATTTAAACGACGATTTAAACAAGCAAACATCCAATACAGCGGTTTATTTTAACCAAGTGGCTTATTTAGCATTTGCGCAGCCAATGAATTATTGGCAATGGCTACAACTCACCAAGAAGTTTGAACAGCAACAAGACAGACGTCTATACCAAAAACCCGCTGTTACGTTAGACATCGATATCATTGCGGTAAAATGCCTGCATCAAATTGACAATATTGACCAAAGCCTCGATGAAAAAGGCAACCGATTCGTGCTATTTGCTAAATCAGCAAACCAGTGGCTAGGTATCCGCCGGCGCTTTCCACTAGCTTGTTATGACTACGTAGGGATAGTAGATTTATCAAAAAATATCGATTTGTCCTTTATCCGAAGTTTTTAATCCTCATCGCTATTAATATCACTGTCACTGTCAATGCCCAATTTTTTCATACGGTAGCGGAGTGAACGAAACGTTGTATTTAACAGTTTAGCGGCTTGGGTGCGATTCCAACCACTGTGGTTGAGCGCTGCGATAATGACTTTTCGTTCTTGATTCATCAAATATTCTTCAAGCCCTTCGGCAGGCAATTGACCTTCCTCAGCAGGGGGGTGGGCTAGATTGGGCGGATTGATACCCCCTATCGGCGCAGCTAAGGTTAATGATTCATGGGTTAACGCTTCATGGTTGGATTGGGTCGGTGTGGGCGTAAGTTGAATATTGGGTTTGACTTTATAACCACTTGCAAACAAGTTGCTGCTATAGGAAGTATTGATAGGGCTGCTGGAAGCGGATTTAGCTTCAGCTAAGGGCGCAACTTTTGGCGCGCTCGGTTGACTCGGTGTTGATAAGACAGATTGATTGGGGGTTTCTGTGATTTCATGAGTTTTTTGGATTTCATGGATTCTAGGAGTGTCAGGCGATACGTTGGCGGCTGATAATGGCAAATTCAAATGATGGGCTTCAATCATATTATCATCAGCTAGAGTAATCGCGCGCTCTAAGATATTTCTTAATTCACGCACGTTGCCTGCAAAGTGATGGTTTGCTAATTGAACAGCGGCTTCATTCGATAATGTCAGTGGCTGCGATAGTCCCCAATCGTCTGCAATCAAAGCGATAAAATGATTGGCTAACAGTAAAATATCATCACGCCGTTCATTGAGGCTTGGTAATTTTACTTCAATCACGTTGATGCGATAATATAAATCTTGTCTAAATTCACCCGTTTCGACAAGCTTAGCCAAATTTTTATGGGTAGCGGATAACAGACGCACATCCACGGCAATTTCTTGGGTGCTCCCAATGGGGCGGATTTTCTTTTCTTGAATGGCGCGTAATAATTTGACTTGCATGGAAATCGGCAAATCCGCTACTTCATCCAAAAATAGCGTACCGCCATTTGCTTGTTGGAATAACCCTTCTTTGTCTGCGGTAGCGCCAGTAAAGCTGCCTTTTTTGTGCCCAAAAAACTCGCTTTCCATCAACTCTGATGGGATGGCGCCGCAGTTAACAGGCACAAAATTGGCAGAGCAGCGCGGGCTTAAATCATGAATAAGCTTGGCAACGACTTCTTTACCAGTACCCGACTCACCCCACAGGAATACGGGCGCTTGGCTACGCGCCAATTTTTGGATGGTGGTTTTGAGCTGGGCAATGGCGTTAGATTGTCCGATTAAGCGATTGCTAAAAGGATCATAGACTTCTTTACAATTGAGTTTATTGGCATTTTCCGCCACCTTTAAGGCGTTTTCGACTAACTGGCGCAGCCGTGATAGCTCAAGCGGCTTGTTGACAAAATCAAACGCCCCCAATTTTAACGCTTCAATCGCCAAATCCATACTACCGTGAGCGGTAATCACTGCCACGGGGGTTTTGGCATAATTTTTACTGATAAATTTAACGATATCTAGTCCTGTCCCATCAGGAAGTTTGAGATCGGTTAAGCAAAAATCAAAATTATACGCTTGAAGATGGCTGACGCCAGTGGCATAGTCATAGGCGACTTTGGTTTCAATGCCCATTTTTTTGAGTGTCATCTGCATCAAGCGACACAAATCTACTTCATCATCAATAATCAGCGCTAATGCCATACAGATGCAAAACCTTTAACACAAAGTAATTAGAGGGGATTATAACACTTCGCTTGTTTTATCGTCAGTAAGCTATGGCAAACAAGCTAGTGCAGACGTTATGGCGGGCTGAGTTATAATAGCCCAGCTATTTGCTAGACCAGTCACTTGTTAGTTTCTGACTCACAAGCACCTTTGGTGACACTCATAGTCTTGTCCATAGCATTGACGCTATTACTCGCCATACAAGCGTTGCCATAGGTTTGATAGCGGACGATGCCATTATTGATAGTTTTGACGCAGACAGGATCATATTGCATGGTGCACATCATCTCAGGTTTCTTAATTGGCTGAGGCATAGGTTGGGGGTTTTGCTGAGCTGGGCTAACAGCTTGGCAGCCAAATAAACTTAATGAGAAGCATAATGGGGTAAAAAACTTGAACATAGCATTTCCTTATTTTGTTCCGTAGGTGATACAAGTCGCATTGAGTATACCAAAACTTAGTGAAATCATCCCCAATAATAACCCGCTTGCCAAATTATTATTGCTACTATCTGTTACCAAATCTTTAAAACTTAAGTAGGCAGCCCGCCGTCAGCCGTTGCACCTGTAACGAAGCACGCCCCAAATCCGCCTTCACCAAGTACAAGGCTAATGGTTAAAGGCTAGGGGCTAAGGGTTAAAAAGATGCGTTGAGTGGTTGCTAATATTCCAATCAAAAGTATCTCGGTCAAAAGTTGTTGTGAAATTTGTTAGCGCATTTTATAGTTAAATTTATGAAAAATTCAATATAAAGATAGGTAATACGTTTGACAATGAGGCAATCATGTTAACACTCACTTTTTTGGGCACATCAGCAGGGATACCCACCAAACACCGCAACGTCACCGCGCTTGCTGTATCACTCATCAATCCTTATAGCAAAGCAAAAAATGTCCCTTGGATATTGGTGGACTGTGGGGAAGCCACCCAGCATCAATTACTCAAAACCCCGTTGTCCGTGATGCAACTAGAATTGATTTGCATCACCCATGTGCATGGCGACCACTGTTATGGCTTGCCAGGGTTACTGGCTAGTATGGCGATGAGTGGGCGCAAGCACCCATTAACCCTTATCGCCCCGCAAGCCATTGCCGATTATCTTGCCGCCGTGCAAGCCACGACAGCGCTGATGATAAGTTTTGACATTAATTTTATCGCCATTGAAAATAGAGTGCGGGGGGATAGTTACCCACCCATCATGCTGGATTTGACAGACGACCATCAGCTACAAGTTGAAGTGATTGCGCTATCACACCGTATCCCTAGCCATGCCTTTAAATTCACCCAGCGCCTGTCCAAAAAAACCTTATTGATCCAAAAACTCACCGAGCTTAATGTGGTAGATAAACGGCTATGGGGCAAACTTAAGTACGGTATTGACGTCAATCTAGATGATAACACCTTGCTAAAATCCGCGGATTTTGTCACCACCATGCTGCATAAAACCGTGCTGATAGTCGCAGGCGACAATGACTCACCTGAGCTATTAACCGATGCCATATCAGATACCGATGTGCTAGTACACGAGGCGACTTATACCCAAGCAATCGCTGATAAACGAAAATTAGCCACTCATTATTTTGACCCCATGCATTCAACCGCCAAGCAAGTTGCCGAGTTTGCGCAGTTGTCACAGTTAAAAAACCTGATTTTGACCCATTTTAGTGCGCGTTTTCAACCTTTTGATAAACCTAGTAGAACAACTTTAAATATGTCAGATATTCGGGCAGAAGTGGCTACCAGTTATCAAGGTAATTTTTGGCTTGCGCAAGATTTTGATGAATTTGAAATCGACAATGGCAACGTTAAAAAACGAAATACGCAAATAAATTAACCCTCAAAAAGCTATCGTGTTAAAAGAAAATTTTGTAAAAAGTTTTATTGATAACTTTTTTTTATACGCACCAGTCAAATTTACTTGTTATTCCGCCTAGAATTATTTTGCATAATTAATTATATTTATGGTAATTTAATTATCATTTTTTTAATTTATAACTGTCTAAGCTAATCGTCAGTTGTGGATTGAGAATCCAACCGAACCGCTTGAGGAGAGTGTATGCAAATTGGTGTACCAAAAGAAACTGCATTATATGAAAATCGGATTGCGATTACCCCCGATACCATTAAAAAGTTCATCAAGTTGGGTCACAGTATTGTGGTCGAACGTGATGCGGGTAAAGGTTCGTTTATTACCAATGATGCGTTGGAGCAAGCAGGGGCGCAAATTGTTGAGGATGCGATCTCAACAAGTGATGTGGTGCTCACGGTCAATAGCTTGCCGATTGAACAAATCAATCAGCTAAAACAAGAAGCGATTGTCATCGGTATGATGAATCCGTATCGCAATGCCAATTTGCAGGACTATGCCAATCGCCACGCCAAAGTATATGCCATGGAGCTATTGCCACGAACTTTGTCGCGGGCGCAGAACATGGACGTGCTGTCATCCCAAGCCAACTTGGCAGGTTATAAAGCGGTGATTTTGGCTGCCAACCAGTTTGGTCGTCCTTTCCCGATGTTTATGACATCGGCAGGCACGGTGAAACCTGCGCGTATTGTTATCCTAGGCGTGGGCGTCGCGGGTCTGCAAGCGATTGCCACCGCTCGTCGTTTGGGTGCCGTTGTAGAAGCCAGTGACTTACGTCCCACCGTGCGTGATCAAGTGGAGTCAGTCGGTGGTAAATGGCTCGATGTCCCCATGAGCGATGAAGAAAAGGCCAAAGCCAAAGACACAGGCGGCTATGCCTGGACACCGTCTGAGCAATATATCAAAGACCAAGCCGCGGTTGTCGATAAAGCAGTCAGCCAAGCAGATATCGTGATTACCACGGCTCAAATTCCCGGTCGCAATGCCCCGCGTTTGATACACCAAGCTACCATCGATAAAATGAAATCTGGCTCAATTCTACTCGATATGGCCGTGGAAACAGGCGGTAACGTGGAAGGCTCAGTGGTCGGACAAAATATCATCACCCCAAACGGTGTCACTATCATGGGTGTGCCCAATATTCCATCGACCTTGGCGGCGCAGTCATCGGCATTGTATGCCAATAATTTATATAACTTTTTTGCAACCTTGATGGATGACAATAAAGTGTTTGCGCTCAATCCAGAAGATGAAATCCAAAAAGCCTTGCTGGTTACTAGCCAAGGTCAAGTATTGTTAGCCAGTCGCTAACCTAATTTTCATTTAATTTTACCTATCGAGGTTAGGAGGTTTTATGCTATTGACCCTATTAGCGTCTGCGACATCTGCCACCCCATTTGTGGCAATCTTTAGTATCTTTGTGTTGGCTATTTTTGTCGGTTATTACGTGGTGTGGGGGGTAACACCTGCACTGCATACCCCGCTCATGGCAGTGACCAATGCGTTATCCAGTATTGTCATCGTCGGTGCCATGCTGCAGACCGTCAGCATCGATGGCCATATGTTTACCCCGACAAGTCTTTTGGGTGCGTTTGCGGTATTTTTAGCCAGCATCAATATTTTTGGTGGTTTTGCGGTGACCGAGCGTATGCTTGCGATGTTTAAATCCAAAGATAAAAAAGCCAAAGCTGAGCCAAACAAAGAAGGAAATGCTTGATGAATGAGAATATGAATTGGGTCGCCCAGCATGCAGATTGGTTTTATTTGATTGGTGCGGTGCTGTTTATTTTAACCTTACGGGGTTTATCAAGCCCAAAAACCGCCATCCGTGGTAACCGTTTTGGGATGATGGGTATGGCGCTTGCCATTATCACCACCTTCTTTTTGGCACCAAGCCCTGTATTCGTCTTGATTGTGGGTGCGATGGTGCTAGGCGCTGTGGTCGGTACTTGGAAAGCACGTACTGTTGCCATGACCCAAATGCCAGAAACCGTGGCTTTGATGCACTCACTGGTCGGTTTGTCAGCCGTTGCTATTGCGTTAGCTAGCGTATTACATACGGGCATCGAGCATAGCACTATCGCGCGGTTTGAGTTGTTCGTGGGCTGTTTTATTGGTGCGATTACCTTCTCAGCGTCACTGTTTGCTTTTGGTAAATTGGCGGCAAAAAGCTGGGCAAAGACGCTTAAAGGCAGTTGGGTAAAACCTGTCCAAGCACTATTATTCATCGCCATGATTGCGTTTGGTATTATGTATTTCACCACCCAATCGATGCCAGCGTTTTATGCCATGACCATTTTGGCTATTATTTTTGGTTGGATGTGGATTGCACCGATTGGCGGCGGTGATATGCCTGTGGTGGTATCTTTGCTTAACTCATTTTCTGGGTGGGCGGCAGCCGGTATCGGTTTTACCCTAGGTAACTCAATGCTGATTATCGCAGGGTCGCTGGTCGGTTCATCTGGGGCGATTTTGTCCTACATTATGTGTAAAGCCATGAACCGTTCACTGCTCAACGTATTGTTTGGCGGTATGTCAAGCAGCTCAGCCGCTGCGACAGAAGAAGATACGGGACCGAAAACTTACCGTACAGGCTCACCTGAAGATGCCGCCTTTATGATGGAAAACTCTAGCAGTGTGGTTATTGTGCCAGGTTATGGTATGGCGCAAGGCCGCGCCCAAAATGCGGTAAAAGAGCTTTATGAAATGCTCAAAGAAGAAGGCGTGGACGTGCGTTTTGCCATTCACCCCGTGGCAGGTCGTATGCCAGGTCATATGAACGTACTATTGGCTGAAGCAGATGTACCGTATGAAGACATCTTAGAAATGGATGAAATCAACTCCGACTTTGCCGGTACAGATGTTGTGCTGATTATCGGTGCCAATGACGTGGTCAACCCGGCGGCAAAAGACGATCCAAACTCACCGATCTTTGGTATGCCAATTCTTGAAGCAAATAAAGCGCAAACCGTGATGGTCATCAAACGCTCAATGAGTGCCGGCTACGCAGGTCTTGATAATAGCTTGTTCTACATGGACAAAACCATGATGATCTTTGGCGATGCCAAAAAAGTGGTGGAAGACATGATTCGCCATATCAATGGCACAGGTCACTAAGTTTTTGTGACTTCAATCAACCCTGACTAACCAGTTTAGTCAGGGTTTTTTATTTGCTATAATCAGGCGGATATCAAGGAAAATTTATGAATTTATTAATTCGTTATCTTATCTTATGCTTGATGCTAAAATCCGATAAAGCAAAGTCATCTAAACCAAGCTATAGCGATGCGATTATCCGCCACTACCGGATTTTGCCGCATGATATGGGGTTTCGTCATCATGTGCCTAATTATCGCTATTTAAGCTTTATTGAGCTCAACATCCAACAGTGGCTGATGCAGCAGCGCCCAATGGACAAGCTAGGTTGGGTGATTGCATCGCAACAATTAACTTACATCAAAGAAAGCTTTTTGTTTGATAAATTGACGCTTCGCAGTCAACTACTGGCTTGGGATAAAAAATACCTGTATTTTCGCCACGAGTTTTGGGTGAAAAATGACTTAAATGTGGTGGCACTGACCAAAATTGTATTGATGCTAGATGGGCAAGTGCAACCGACCCGCGTCATTGTACAGCAAGATGAACAAACTCACCCTGTCATCAAAACCTGGCAAGACAATCTTAACGAAATCAAAAAACTCACCCCCATCAAATAACTGGAGAAAAATATGTCCCTTAAATGGAACGACACGTTAGAAATTGCCATTCAACTTTCTGAAAAATACCCTGATGAAGACGTGCAATATATTCGTTTTACCGATTTGCATCGGTATGTGACGCAGTTGGAAGAATTTAGCGATGACCCAACCAAATCCACCGAAAAACAATTAGAAGCGATTCAAATGGCTTGGCTAGACGAACTGGATTAAGCTGAAGGCAGTATTTTGGTTAATAGTATTCAGTCTAACAGTAAGTTTTGTAATATTTGCTCATAAATTGCGGCAAGTTTACCCAAATCTTCGACTGCTACACACTCATCAATCTGGTGGATGGTGGCATTACGCACGCCAAGCTCAACCACTTCAGGCGACCTATTGTCAACGTTCAAGGTTGCGATAAAACGACCATCTGAAGTGCCGCCTGTGGTTGAAAGCTCTGTATCTGTCCCTGTCACAGCTTTAATCGCGGATTGACAGGCGCCGACGAGGTTGCCTTGCGGCGTCAAAAATGGGTTGCCCGATAATTTCCAATTGATGTGATAACTGGCTGCACCGTCTTGAAAATGCTTGTCAAAAATCGCATGGGTGGTCGCTTTAAGTTTCTCATCGTTGGTCTCAGTTGAAAAACGAAAATTAAACTCGGCGCTTAACGTTGCAGGAATCACATTGTTAGCCCCAGTGCCTGCATGAAGGTTAGAGATTTGCAGGGTGGTCGCGGGAAAATACGCATTGCCATTGTCCCAAGTTTGGCTACAAAGCTCGGATAGGGCTGGCAAAGCATAGTGAATAGGGTTAACTGCCAAATGCGGGTAGGCAACATGGCCTTGTTTGCCTGTCACTGTCAAAACGGCGCCAAGCGAGCCACGGCGACCATTTTTGATGATATCGCCCAAGGTGTGAGTGCTAGAGGGTTCGCCAATCAAGCAATAGGTTATCGGTTGGTTGCGCGATTGCAATGTTTCCACCACTTTGATTGTACCGTTGACCGAAGGACCTTCTTCATCAGCGGTAATTAAGAAAGCAATTGAACCGTGATGATTGGGGTGCTTGGCGACAAAGTTTTCAACAGCGACAGTAAATGCCGCAATCGCTGTTTTCATGTCTGCAGCACCACGCCCATACAGTATGCCATCTTTGATAGTAGGTTCAAATGGCGGATAAGTCCATTGGCTGACATCGCCTGTGGGCACCACATCGGTATGGCCTGCAAAACACAATACCGGCGCCTGCGCCTGCCCACGACCTTGACGGATTGCCCATAAATTTTTGACTTCTGCTTCGCGTCCTGTTGCGCCTTTTTCACCAAAGTATAAAAACTCACAATCAAAGCCGAGGTGGTTAAGCCGCTCCGCCAGTATATTTTGACAGTCAAGGTCAGTTGGCGTCACTGATGGCTCGCGCATCAGCTGTAAACTTAGTGCTAAGGTTTGCGCTTGAAGGTGGCCTAAATCAGTGGCGTTACTGGCAAAATCAGTCATTGTCGTTTCCTTAAAATCTCTTAAAAATCTCTCAAAAATCTCGCTTATTTGCGCTGCATATTAGCATAAATTAGCGCCTTAGCGGGTCGCATTGTTCGCAATCGCTCAGGATTTTGGCTACAATACGCTTTTTTTCTCGCTATGCTTTTTTTCTCACTGTGCTTTTTTTGTGTTTTTTGCGAATGTTACTGGGGACGTGTGGTACCGATGAATATCTCTACTTTTTTCATGGGCATGAGCGTGTGCTTTTCGTTAATTTTGGCGATTGGGGCGCAGAATGCGTTTGTGCTTAAACAAGGGCTAAAACAACAATTTGTGTTTATCGTGTGTTTGATTTGCGCGTTATCCGATGCGGTGTTGATTACCGGTGGCGTGTTTGGTTTTGGCAAGCTGATTTCGCAATTTCCGCTGATTGTCACCATCGCAAAATACGCAGGGGCGTTGTTTTTAATTGTGTATGGTGCCCGAAGTTTTATTGCGGCTTATCAATCAAACCAATCGCTCATGGCGCAGGGTGAAGACGTTGGTAATTTAAAACAGGTGATTGCCCTGTGCTTGGCGTTTACTTGGCTCAATCCCCATGTGTATTTAGATACGGTGATTTTGCTTGGCACGATTGCGTCACAGGTTACCGATAAATTGGCGTTTGCGTTGGGTGCAATTTTATCATCGTTTATCTTCTTTTTTAGTTTGGGTTATGGTGCGCGTGTGCTGCAGCCGCTATTTGCCAAACCACTGTCTTGGAAAATTCTTGATATCCTCATCGGCGTTGTGATGTGGGGGATTGCGGCAAGTTTATTACTGGCTAATTAGCCCATCTTTTCTCATCCAAGTGGCAATGGAAAAGCGTTCACGATGGGTGATTGCGACTTGATGGACTAAGTTACTATTAAAAATCACCAATCTGTTACCTTGCGGCTGTAATTGTTGCTGTGTGTCATGCTGATCGATGACGACAATTTCACCGCCATCGTGCACGCCCCAACCCTCATTGAGATAAAAAACCGCCGATAACACACGTTCATCACGTCCTTGCGGGTTGTCTGAATGCCACTGATAACCAAACCCTGCAGGGTAGCGGGCATAGTGGGCTTCACTACGGCGAATGCCGGTGTATAAGGTTTGATTAAAAAATTGCGCGAGCTCATTAATCGCTTGTAGATATTGCATACCTATCGGACAGTGCTCATCAATCCAGCGGGTGCTATCCCCGCGAATGCTAGTGATTCGCTCACCCTGCGTCAAATTGGCCGCTTGGTAATCAATCAAGCCACTCTCTTTTTGTAGCGCCTGAAAAAATTTGATGTCAAAACAGTCATCTAGCACGATAAAACCATCATTAACCAGCCCGTCAAGCTGTGCATCATTTATTTTTTCAAACCAGTTGGGCAGGATAAAATTCAACTCTGGCATATGCGCTGTGTTTCCTTCAGCATTGTTTAAACATTTAACTGGGCAATTTTTAGCAAAAACTTCTAGCAAAAACTTCGCCAATTTTTGATAGCTATGCTACCATACCTGCTAATTTGTTTACGAAAAATTTATTATGAATTATCAACACAGCTACCACGCGGGCAACTTCGCTGATGTGGTAAAACACGTTTTATTACTCCAATTACTTGAGATGATGAGCGCCAAGCCAAAACCTTATTATATTTTGGATGCGTATGGTGGGCGCGGTCTGTATTCACTTGCCAGTGATGAAGCCAAAAAAACGGGTGAAGCCATCCATGGTATTACCAAACTGCTAGCACAAGATAACAGCCAAGCGCCACAGGCGGTGCAAACCTATTTACAAGATATTGGCTACGCCAAAAAATTCTACGATAAGCATGTGTATCCAGGTTCGCCTTGGTTTATTGCCCATCACATCGAAAAACAACAAGACGCTCACCCAGAGATTAGCAATCGCGCCGAAGCGTTTGAATGGAAAGCAAGCGAGTTTGATGCGCTCAACTACCAACTGCACCAATTACCCATTGGTGTGCAACATCGCAATGCCTATGAAGGGATTTTGGCGGTACTACCACCGCAAGAAAAACGCGGTTTGATTTTAATCGATCCCCCCTTTGAACAGGAACACCGTGATTTTAGCGCATTGGTAGATTTGTTGGTCAAAGCGCATAAAAAATGGTCAACCGGGGTGTTGGCTCTTTGGTACCCCATCAAAAACAACGATGCGGTTGAGCTGTTTTATAAAAAAATGAAACGCACCGAAATCCGCCGCCAGTTGGTGCTTGAACTGAATATTTTTCCACCCGATTTGCCGATGGGCTTAAATGGGACGGGTATGCTGGTGATTAACCCACCGTGGCAATTTGATGCTAAAGCTGAAGAGATTTTGCAATATTTACAGCCAATTTTGCAGCATCCTGAAAGCCCACAAATGAGTGTGGAGCAGCGCACCAAAGTACAATGGTTGGTTGGCGAATAATTTCACACTTGGCGTGTTAAGTGGTCACACAACCCGCCAAATTTTGCAATTTGTTACCGAGCTCGATGCACCTAGCAACAGACAATTTATTATAGACGACCTGCAAGAGACAACCTGCAAGGATAATCAATGAATAACGATAATAATAACCAACCAACCCTTATCAAGACGCCCATCGACCCCTCCCAACAGCCGCAACAGGCTCAGGATATCAATCCAATTCAGCTTGAGCATCAGCGTAACCGTGAATTGGCAGAAACCGATGACTATGATGGGCTTACCTTTGAAGTCATTGAAAATGCGCGTGTCGCTGACAAAAGGATTGCGCAAAAAGGCGTTTATTTAATTCCCAATTCATTCACGCTATTGTCGCTGCTTGCGGCATTTTATTCGATTACCCAAAGCGCGTTGGGAGAAGGGCATTATATGCGTGCCTGTGTGGCGATTTTTATCTCGGCATTGCTAGATGGGTTAGATGGTCGGGCGGCAAGGCTATTCAATGCACAAAGTCCCTTTGGCGAGCAGCTAGACTCGCTAGCCGACTGCATCGCGTTTGGACTGGCGCCTGCGTTATTGATTTATCATTATGCCTTAGAGCCGTTGGGGCGTATTGGTATTGCTTGCGCCTTTGTTTATGCTGCCTGTGCCGCGCTGAGACTGGCGCGTTTTAATGTACAAATTGGTGTCGTTGATAAAAAATACTTTGTCGGGGTAGCAAGTCCGTTAGCCGCTATTTTAGTCACGACGTTTGTGATGGTACATATGGATTGGCAAGTTGAATTGCCTGCGACCAGTCCCGCTTTTCAAATCTTGGCAGCCATTTGGGTGGTGGTTGCGGGTTTTTTGATGGTAAGTAATTTAAAATACTATAGCTTTAAAGAGTTTGATAAAAAGCGTGTCCCGTTTGTGGCATTGATTTTGATTGTGTTTGCGCTCGGTATCGTGTTGTATAATATTCCTGCAGGATTATTGGCGATTAGCGTGATTTACGCCTTATCGGGCCCAGTAACTGCGGTTTGGAGCAAGCTTAAACGTAAATCTGTTTAGGGCTACATTTAGGTTTTTTTGTTTCAGTAGCAATTTTTTTTAGAAACGGATGTTCAAATAGTACAAAAACTGGCATGATGAGTGTATCGTTTTCATGCCCGTTTTTTTTGGGTAACATGATGCGTTGTTCAAGGATATGAACCATTAATTTCCTCATAAGGAGTATGAGATGCACCGTCAGTCTGATTTAATCGACTCTACTTTTAGCCTAACCAAAATTTTTATCTCGGTGTGGTTGGCATCAACCTTAGCCGCTTGTGGTAGCGACAATGATTCCGCGACAACGCCACCTGCCAAAACAGGCGTTGCTTCACTGCCCACAGGCAATTTAATCAAAGATCCATTAACGACCAAAAACCTCACCGCCAGCGCCTTAACCCAGTTATTTAATACCACAGACCCCGATTTTAGCCAAGTTGCAACCACGCCCAAGTGCGGTGTGCGTGTTGAATACATGCAATATGATACCGTCGATGTCAAAGGTAATAAGACCGATGCGACGGGTGCTGTGTTTATTCCGACAGGCACGGATGCAAGCTGTAGTGGCAATCGACCCATTGTACTCAATGCCCATGGTACGGCAACGACCAAAACCTATAATTTTGCAGAAGTCGGTAATGCCAATAATGAAGCAGGACCAGCCGCGACATTGTTAGCGGCTTTGTTTGCAGGGCAGGGCTATGTAGTTATCTCACCCAATTATGCAGGTTATGACAAATCAAGCCTAGCTTATCATCCGTACCTCAATGCCCGGCAGCAGTCACACGAGATGGCAGATGCGTTAAAAGCAGGCAGGGAAGTGGTACGCCGCACGGGCAGTGCAACCAATGTCGCTGACAATGGCAAACTGTTTATCACAGGTTATTCTCAAGGTGGATATGTCACCATGGCAACCACGCGCTATCTTGAAACGCTCAAAGAACCTGTGACAGCAGCACTGCCAATTTCTGGACCCTATGCCATGGAAGCCTTTGGTGATGTGGTATTTGGTGGCAAAGTCATGCTCGGTGCGACTTTTTTTGCCCCGCTGATGGCTCGCAACTATCAAGAGCAGTATGGCAATATTTATGCCAAACCCAGTGACATGTTTGCGCCAGCCAATGCCGATGAAATCCCCTCGCTACTGCCTAGCGCCAGCATGACTGATATGCAGCTCATTTTAAGTGGTAAATTGCCTGCCTCAGCGATGTTTCAAAAAGCCCCAACAGGCAATTCAACGCTCGATGCGTTATCACCGTCTGACCCAGCATTTAGTTTTGGTTTTGATACCACGCAGTATTTAGTCAAAAATGACTACCGATTAGGGTACTTGGCAGATGCCCAAAAAAATGTCGATTGGGCAGTGCCTTATTTACAAGGTTATACCAACTATAAACCAGTGCCTGCCACACTGCCTGAACATCCACTACGTAAAGCGTTGAAAGCCAATGACTTGCGCGGCTATTTACCAACAATGCCTGTCATTATGTGTGGTGGTAACCAAGATCCGATGGTGTTCTTTGACGTCAATACTAGCTTGATGAAAACGCTATGGGACACAGATACTAATAAAACTAGCGCGACCAAGTTAGGGATTATTGATATCGATGTCACCAATCGCGCCACGCGTCAAAAACCAGTTTATCAAACGTTAGGTTTTGATACCGTTAACAATAATAGCATCCAGTCTCAATCAGAAAAAATGCAGGCAGGATTTGCTAGCAAAGTGCAAAATATTGCAGCGATTGCGGCTGCCAACGGGGGCAATCCATCACAAGCCGTTGCTATGCAATATCATGGTTTAGTCACGCCGTATTGTATGGGTGTGGCACAGACATTGTTTAGCCAGTTCTAAGTTTAGCCAGTTCTAAATTGGCGATAGCCTGAAGCTATAGCCAATTAACCAACACGCACATAACTGATTCCAATTTAATAAAGCCTGTTGATAAACAGGCTTTGTCATTAGACAGTTTGATATCGAGCCTCAGATTTAATTCGATTATTTTTATAGCTTGTTTAAATAGTTTGTTAAATAGCTGGTTAAATTTGGGCAGTTTACCATGGGGGTAAAATAACACTCATTAAAGCATGATATTTTGACATTACGGTCGACATTTGGCGGTGAGTTAACTGCTAAATCATGCGTTTTATGCTATAATTATTCCTTTTTACTATCCTAAAAATATAACGTCATCTGTGTTACTTTTCTGAAGGTTTTGATTGGGGTTTTTTGCAACTTTTGGTCAAAATTGCGCATTGCTTTTAAATGCATTGTTGTTAACTTAGGCATCGCGTTGAAAAGTAAAATAAATAAGATGACTCATATTTAAGTAGCTTGATAAAAGGAGCGTGCATGTCCACCGATTCCGTTAGCCCCATTGGCATCGTCGATGAATTAAAACAATCTTATCTCGACTATGCCATGAGCGTAATTGTCTCCCGTGCTTTACCTGATGTGCGTGATGGGCTCAAACCTGTTCATCGCCGTGTGTTATACGCGATGCATGAATTATCAAACGACTTTAACAAACCTTACAAAAAATCGGCGCGTGTGGTCGGTGATGTTATCGGTAAATACCACCCGCACGGCGATATCGCAGTTTATGACGCGATTGTACGTTTGGCGCAGCCGTTCTCAATGCGCTATATGCTCATCGATGGCCAAGGTAATTTTGGCTCAGTGGATGATGACCCTGCCGCAGCGATGCGTTATACCGAAGTGCGCATGCAAAAACTCACTCACCAAATGCTGGGTGATTTAGATAAAGACACTGTGGATTGGGAACCAAACTATGATGGCTCGGAGCAAATGCCAAGCGTCATGCCAGCGCGTATTCCAAATTTGCTTGTCAATGGCGCCACAGGGATTGCGGTGGGTATGGCGACCAATATGGCGCCACATAATCTGACCGAAGTGATTAATGCGTGTTTGGCGTATGCCGATGATCCGCACATCTCTGGCGAAATGCTTATGCAGCATATCACCGGTCCTGATTTCCCAACAGGCGGTATTATTTATGGTCGTTCAGGCATTGTCGATGCTTATCGCACCGGTAAAGGTCGCCTGCATTTGCGCGGCAAATATCACATCGAACCGATGAGTGAAACGGGCGCCAATAAAGAACGTGAGCGTATTGTATTTACTGAGATTCCGTATCAAACCAATAAAGCAAAACTGATTGAAAAAATCGCAGAATTGGTACGCGATAAAAAACTTGAAGGCATTAGCGAGATTCGCGATGAGTCGGATAAAGATGGCATGCGTATCGCCATTGATTTAAGACGTGGTGAAAACGCGGAAGTCATCGTTAACAATCTATTTATCCAAACGCCTTTAGAATCAAGTTTTAGTATCAACATGGTTGCCTTAGATGAAGGTCAACCTAAAATCATGACGCTGCGTGATTTAATTGCCGCCTTTGTGCGTCACCGCCAAGAAGTTGTGACTCGCCGTACTATTTATGAACTCAAAAAAGCGCAGGCGCGTGGTCATTTGCTCGAAGGACTAACGATTGCCCTTGCCAACATTGACCGTATTATTGACACTATCAAGGCATCGGCAAACCGCCAAGAAGCCCGCGATAACTTACTGACCAATACTTGGCAGTCAGGTGGCGTGATTGCTATGTTAGAGGCAGCAGGCAGTCATTCGATTCGACCTGATGTGATTGAAGGCGAAGACCTAAACGCCCCGTATGGACTGATTGATGACAACCAACATTATCGTCTATCGCCTGACCAAGTCAATGCTATTTTGGATATGCAGCTTCACCGTTTAACAGGGCTAGAGCAAGACAAGCTACAGCAAGAATTCAAAGAAATCTTGGCACTCATTGCGCAATTACAAAGCATTTTGGATAACTTTGACAAATTAATGCAAATAATCAAAGAAGAATTAATCCAAATCCGTGATGATTTTGGCGATGCACGCAAAACCCAAATCGTCGATAGCCGCAGTGACTTTAGCCGTGCAGATTTGATTCCAGAGCAGACCGTTGTGTTGACTGTTTCACGCACGGGTTATGCCAAAACCCAGCCTATCAGCGACTATATCGCCCAAAAACGCGGTGGCAAAGGCAAGTCAGCCACTGCCATGAAAGCAGATGACGTCATTGACCATATGGTGGTCACATCCACGCACAACAACGTGATGATTTTTACCGATCGGGGTCGTGTGTTTGGGTTACAAGTGTTTGAAGTGCCTATTGCCAGCCGTGGTTCGCGTGGCCGTCCGATGGTCAATTTGATTGCATTGGATGCCGATGAAAAAGTCACCGCCATCTTGCCTGTGACCGAAGATGACAAGCAAAATGACAATAGCTATGTGTTCTTTGCAACCGCATCGGGTATGGTAAAACGCGTCCAATTGTCACAATTTAAAAACCTTCGTGCCAACGGACTTCGCGCTGTTGAACTCAACGACGGCGATAACTTGATTGGTGTTGCCATTACCGATGGCGAGCAAGACATCATGTTATTCTCCAACGAAGGTAAAGCCATTCGCTTTAATGAAAGTAAAATCCGTGCGATGGGTCGTACCGCAAAAGGGGTACGCGGTATGCGGGTGACGCTACTGGCCAATCAAGGTATGGAAGACGAGGACACCGAGCTTGAAGACGATAGCCAAGATGACCAAGACAATGACAGTGTCGTTGCGGTTAGCCGTGTGGTGTCGTTGGTTGTTGCCCCACAGCAAGGCGAGATTTTATGTGCTTGTGAGCGTGGCTTTGGCAAACGCACACCTGTCTCTGATTTCCCTGTCAAAGGTCGTGGCGGTAAAGGCATTATCGCCATCAAAACCACAGCGCGTAATGGCGAGCTGGTGCAGGCGTTAGCGGTAACCGATGCTGATGATATTGTGCTGATTTCTGATGCAGGCACGTTGGTGCGTACACCTGTCGGACAAATCGCGCAGACAGGTCGTAATGCGCAAGGGGTCACCCTGATTCGTATTTCACAAGATGAATCATTGGTTTCCATCGCTTTGGTTGAAGGCGGTAGTGAAGACGAGCTGGACGAAGAGAGTTTAGAGACAGCATCGGCTGACAATATGGCGCAAGACAGCGCTGATTTACAAAACATCGAGTTGTCTGAAGCGCTGCAACAAGATGGTTTACTAGAAGCCGATGCACAACAGCTAGATGACTAATTTGTAGCCTTGCTATTTGTAACCTTGCTTTGTCAAACCAGCTTATCAATCAATAAGCTGGTTTTTTTTCGCTGAATTCTACAATTTCGCAACAGCCAGCAAGTTTAAAGCCTTATAAAATTTAAAGTCACTTTGTTCCAACAATCCCATTACATTAAAAGACGAGTATACCCATGTCAAAACTGCATCTACATCACCTTGAAAAATCACGTTCATTCCGAATTCTTTGGCTATTAGAAGAATTAGAACTGCCTTATCAGTTGACCAAGTACGAACGCCATCATGGTTTGGCACCCAAGTCTTTGCAAAAAATTCACCCGATGGGTAAGGCACCTATCCTGCAAGATAATGGAAAAACGCTGATTGAATCGGCCAATATCATTGAGTATTTGATTGATAACTATGACCAGTTAAGCGACCATCAAGATGCACAGCCCATCTCACAACTGGTGCTGAATAAAAAATTTCGCCCAGATTATGGCAGTGAGGCATATGAGCAGTATCGATATTGGCTGCATTTTACCGAAAGCTCGTTGATGCCCTTGCTTATTATCCGACTAATATTTGCTACCATGATAGAAAAATCACCGATAGGTATCAAGCAAGTGGCAAAATTACTTAAATCGGGGATAGACAAATCTTACCTGAATCATTCATTAACCGAACAGCTCAAAATGCTAGATAAGCATTTGGGAAATAATGAATGGCTTGCTGGCAACCAATTTAGCGGCGCTGATATACAGCTTGAATTTGCCATAAACGCCATGCAAGAAACCCATAGTTTAGAGGCAAAATACGCCAATATTCACAATTGGTTAAAAAAATGCCAAGCTCGCCCAGCTTATCATAAAGCGGTTGATAAGTGTTGATGGTTGACTGTCAAGCGACTTAACGCTTTTATTGCTTTATTGTATCGATAAATTTACTATGCGGTCAGAAAAAACAGTTGTCTTTTTCACCTTTATTTCATAGCTAAATACCTATTAAAAATTAGCGAAAATACATAAATATTTTTTTCATGTAAAATATTGCTATCGCTATTTATAACAATGTTTTGTGTCTAATAGTTGAATACTTTGAGTCGCTTACAACCTAGCTCCATTCTAGGTTATTTCCATGGATGGATGCCATTGCCAGAAGGAACGAAAAATGCAATATCAGTATTTTAAAGACCCTGATAGTCAAGAAACCCAAGAGTGGCTTGACGCCTTTGATTCGGTAATCAAGTCAGCGGGAAAAAAACGCGCCACTTTTTTACTAAAAGCCATCTATGATAAGGCGGTACAAGAAGGATTACGCGTTAACCGTCTTGACACCGCTTATATCAACACTATTCCTGTAGAAGATCAGCCCTCGTATCCCGGTGATTTAACCCTAGAGCGTAAAATTCGCGCTATCATTCGTTACAATGCGGTGGCGATGGTGATGCGTGCCAACAAAAATGACGACGACTTAGGCGGTCACTTAGCGACGTTTGCCTCAAGCGCAACGTTATACGAAACAGGTTTTAACCATTTTTGGCGCGCAGCGAGTGAAAGCTTTGGCGGTGATATGATTTATTATCAAGGTCACGGTTCGCCAGGGATGTATGCTCGCTCATTTTTAGAAGGTCGATTGACTGAAGAGCAGCTGACAAATTTTCGCCGTGAAGTAGGCGGCAAGGGGCTATCTAGCTACCCACACCCTTATTTGATGCCTGACTATTGGCAGTTCCCAACCGTGTCGATGGGTTTAGGCCCAATCATGTCGATTTATCATGCGCATGTGCACCAATATCTTGAAAATCGCGGCTTGATTCCAAAAGAAGGTCGCAAGATTTGGGCATTCTTGGGCGATGGTGAAACCGATGAGCCAGAGAGCTTAGGTGCTATCTCACTAGCAGGTCGCGAGAACCTAGAAAATCTGATTTGGGTAATTAACTGTAACTTACAGCGTCTAGATGGCCCTGTACGTGGTAACGGTAAAATCATCCAAGAGCTTGAATCTGTGTTTCGCGGTGCAGGTTGGCGGGTGATTAAAGTTATTTGGGGCGGTAAATGGGATACGCTACTAGACAAAGACCATACAGGCGCGCTCAAACACCGTATGCTTGAGACCCTCGATGGTGAATACCAAGTCTATAAAGCGCGTGATGGTAAATTTGTCCGTGACTATTTCTTTGGTAAATACCCAGAACTTGCCGAGATGGTCAAAGATTGGACTGATCAAGAAATCCAAAATTTAGACCGTGGTGGTCACGACCCGATGAAGGTATATGCCGCCTTTAGTGAAGCCATGAAAGCCAAAGGTCAGCCTACAGTGATTTTGGTTAAAACCGTCAAAGGTTATGGCTTATCTAACCAAAGCCAAGCGGTCAACAAAACCCACCAAATCAAAAAACTTGAAATTGATTCGTTAAAATACTTCCGTGACCGTTTTGATTTGCCATTTACTGATACGCAGCTTGAAGAATTGCCGTTTTATCGTCCTGATGAAAATTCTGCTGAAATCCAATACCTCAAAGGACGCCGTCAAGCACTGGGCGGACATTTGCCCAATCGCCGTAGTGGTCATATTCCACTCGAGGCACCAGGATTAGAGATTTTTGACAAATTACTTCAAGGTAGTGCAGGTAAAGAACAATCTACCACCATGGTATTTGTACGCTTGCTAGCGGCACTGCTAAAAAATAAAGCGCTGCAAGAGCGTGTAGTGCCGATTGTTCCTGATGAAGCCCGTACTTTTGGTCTTGAAGGTATGTTCCGCCAATTGGGTATCTACTCGGCATCGGGTCAAAATTACACCCCTGAAGACCATGAAGCCTTGATGGGTTATAAAGAAGCCAAAGACGGTCACATGCTTGAAGAAGGCATCAATGAAGCGGGTGCGATGAGTGCTTGGATTGCGTTAGCAACCAGTTATTCAACCAATGCGTTACCGATGATTCCTTTTTATATCTATTATTCGATGTTTGGTTTCCAACGTGTCGGTGATTTAGTTTGGGCAGCAGGCGATATGCAAGCGCAAGGGTTCTTGCTTGGCGGTACCGCAGGTCGTACCACACTCAATGGCGAAGGCTTACAGCACCAAGACGGTCATCAGTTGATTTTATTTAATACGGTGCCAAACTGTGTCACTTATGACCCATGTTATGGTTATGAGCTAGCCGTGGTCGTACAAGATGGTCTGCGCCGTATGTATGGCGAAGGCGAACGGGTTTTCTATTATATCACCTTAATGAATGAAAACTACGAGCAACCAGCCATGCCAGCAGGGGTAGAAGAAGGCATCAAAAAAGGCATGTACTTGCTCAAAGACAATGGTTCAAAACAAGTGCAATTGCTGGGTTCGGGCGTGATTTTACGTGAGGTTGAAAAAGCCGCGCAAATTCTAGCTGAAGAATTCAATATCAATGCTAACGTTTGGAGTGTCACAAGCTTTAATGAACTCACTCGTGAGGGCATGGCATGTGACGAGTATAATCGTCTGCACCCACTAGATGAACAGCGTACGCCTTGGGTTACTGAGCAGCTTGCGCAGCATGAAGGTATTGTGGTCGCCGCCACCGACTATATGCGTATTTTCTCCGAACAAATCCGCGCCTACCTACCAGACAGTCGTCCGTATGCCACCTTAGGCACCGATGGTTTCGGTCGTTCGGATAGTCGCCGCCAATTACGTAGTTATTTTAAAGTGGATGCCGCCCATATTGTGGTGGCAACACTTAAACTATTGGCAGATGAAGGTGAAGTTGATGCGCGTTTGGTCAAAGATGCGATTAGTAGCTTAGGTATTGATGCTGATGCTTCACCGGCTTGGTATCCTCAAGTACAAATCGACCACTCCCCAGATGCCCCAGCGATTTTAGGCGCGCATCCAAAACCTGTACCAACCTTGGTTGAAGAGGATGATGAAGCAATTTCAGCAGACGGCAAAGCAGAGGATAAAGCCGATGCGCCAATTC
Source organism: Faucicola osloensis (assembly GCA_019353055.1). Lineage (GTDB taxonomy): Bacteria > Pseudomonadota > Gammaproteobacteria > Pseudomonadales > Moraxellaceae > Faucicola > Faucicola osloensis_C. Next base: position 388,481 of record JABAHL010000001.1, on the reverse strand, counting down.
TTAACGACAAACCTGAATAAGAGAAATTAATAGTAGGTAATCAGCCACGTATTAGCGGCTGATTGCTCACTTAGTAAAAATAAAAATTTAAGGATAAACCCATGGAAATCAAAGTTCCCGACTTAGGCGTTGATAGCGCTGAAGTCAGCGAAATTATGGTCAAAGTCGGCGATGTAATCAATGTGGACGATAACATTGTCTTATTAGAATCTGATAAAGCCTCTGTAGAAGTACCTGCGACATCAGCAGGGACTATCACAGCGATTAATCTTCAAATCGGTGAGAAGGTCAAAGAAGGTGATGTGATTCTCACTATCGATAGTGCAGACAATAGCCAATCCAACACTGCACCTGTAGAGCAGCCGGCGCAACAGACAGACCAACAAGTAGCCCAATCTCACGAAGCTAAAGAAGCTAGCGCGACTTCATCGCAAGCGCCGTCTATGGCTGCGCCAAATCAATCACAGCCAACATCCGCATCAGCTGAAGCAACCTATACATTGCCAGATTTGGGTGTCGATACCGCAGAAATTAGTGAATGGTTGGTCAAAGAAGGCGATACTGTCACTGCTGAACAACCATTGGTATTGGTTGAGTCGGATAAAGCATCGGTAGAAGTACCAGCACCTGTTAGCGGAAAAATTGTCAAATTTTTAGTCAATACAGGGGATACGGTCACCAATGGTCAAGATTTTATCGTGATGGCCTCCCAATCAGCTTCGCAACAGCCACTAGCCAGTGAAATGTCAGGGCAAGCCGCCAGTCAAGCCACTTCAGCTGCAAACCAAAATCAGCCACCTGCTCAAACGGTATCTGCGCCTCAATCATCCACGCCCGCTGGTAAACAAACCTTTGGTTTGCCTGATCTCGGGGTAGAGTCGGCACAGATTAGTGAATGGATGGTCAAAGTAGGCGATGAGGTCACAGCCGAACAACCCTTGTTGTTGGTGGAATCTGATAAAGCCTCAGTGGAAGTCCCCTCGCCAGTCGCCGGTAAAGTGGTTGAATTACTGGTCAACGCTGGCGATACCGTCACCAATGGTCAAGATTTTGTTGTGATTGAAGTGGCAGGGTCAGTGCAATCCGCATCAAGTTCAGCATCACAGCCGCAAGCGACCACCAATACTACTCAGCAAGAAGTTGCTAAAACGCAAAATACCGCGTCGACTTCAACTGATAGCGCTACCACAACAGCTAGCCAGTCAAGTCCACAGTCAAAACTGTCTGAAGCGCAAATCAATGCCAAAAACGCCGCGGTTTATGCAGGTCCTGCGGTGCGCAAACTTACGCGCCAATTGGGTGTTGATGTCAGTGAGGTGACTGGCACGGGCGCTAATGGGCGTATTGTCAAAGAAGATGTGTTTGCTTATGTCAAAAATACAATAAAAGCAGTTAGCACGCCCGCAGTAGCAAATAATATATCTGCGCCTTCAGCGGCTCGCTCAGGATTACCTAATTTACCCGATATGAGTAAAACGGAAATTTGGGGAGAAATTGAGCGCCAAGATTTGACCCGTCTACAAAAAGTCTCAATTCCACAGCTTAATTACAATACCTATTTGCCACAAGTCACCCAGTTTGATTTGGCAGATATTACCGATGTTGAAAAATTGCGTGGCGACCTAAAAGATGAGATGAAAAAAGAAGGGGTGAGTCTAACCATTCTAGCTTTCATCATGAAAGTAACCGCTTATGCGCTGATGCAACATCCGAAATTTAACAGCCATTTAAGCGATGACAATACCCAAATTATCATCCGTAAATCTGTGAATTTAGGCTTTGCTGTAGCAACCGACGATGGTTTAACAGTACCTGTCATTCAACATGTAGAGCAAAAAGGCATCAAGCAACTAGCGATTGAAATCGGTGAGCTTGCCAAAAAAGCGCGTGATAAAAAACTATCTGCCAAAGAGTTAACCGGCGCGTCATTTACGATTTCAAGTCAAGGCAATCTTGGCGGTACTTACTTTACGCCGCTGGTTAATTGGCCACAAGTTGCGATTTTAGGCGTGAGTGAATCTAGCATTCAGCCACGTTGGAATGAGACTAAAGGCGAGTTTGAGCCACGCTTAATGCTACCGTTGTCATTATCGTATGACCACCGTGTGATCAATGGTGCGGACGCTGCGGTATTTACCCGCTATATTGCAAAATTGCTAGCAGATCCACGCCGCGTGTTGTTATAAATTGCAGTGTCAAAAGAACCTAGCGTGTCATGTGCATGCTAGGTTTTTTTGACCCTAAAAAAAAGCCCTTAGTCAAAACTAAGGGCTTTATGAATGCCAACAAGTTTATTTTTCGGTTTTTGCTAAGAAGAACCAAGTGTCTAACACCGAATCGGGGTTCAGTGAAACAGAAGTAATACCTTGTTCCATTAACCACATGGCTAGGTCTGGATGGTCAGAAGGACCTTGTCCACAGATACCGATATACTTGCCTTGGGCGTTACAGGCATCGATAGCCATTTTGAGTAGTTTTTTAACCGCTGGGTCACGTTCATCAAATGATTGAGATACGATACCCGAATCACGGTCAAGACCAAGGGTTAACTGGGTTAAATCGTTTGAGCCGATTGAGAAACCATCGAAGTATTGTAAAAACTCTTCTGCTAACAAGGCATTGGTTGGTAACTCACACATCATGATGACGCGTAAACCGTTTTCACCACGTTTAAGACCATTTTTCTCAAGCAGCTCTAGCACTTTACGTGCTTCTTCTGTGGTACGTACGAATGGAATCATGATTTCAACGTTGGTTAAGCCCATTTCATCACGAACACGTTTTAATGCACGACATTCTAATTCAAAGCAGTCACGGAAATTTTCTGACACATAACGGCTGGCACCACGGAAACCGAGCATGGGGTTTTCTTCAGATGGCTCGTATAGTTTACCGCCGATTAAGTTTGCATATTCATTCGATTTAAAGTCAGACATACGTACGATAACTTTCTTATCTTTAAATGCGACCGCTAGGGTTGAAATACCTTCAACCAATTTATCAACGTAAAAGTCAACCGGTGAAGCATAACCTGCCATGCGCTCTTGAATCGCTTGTACGATTTCGCGTGGTAGGGTGTTCATGTTAAGTAGTGCTTTTGGATGCACGCCAATCATACGGTTGATGATGAATTCTAAGCGCGCCAGACCCACCCCTTCATTAGGGATTTGGGCAAATCCAAAGGCGCGGTCAGGGTTACCCACGTTCATCATAATTTTAAATGCCAAGTCTGGCATGGACTCAATTGAGTTGTTTTGGATTTCAAAGTCCAATTGACCTTCGTAGATATAACCTGTATCACCTTCTGCACAAGATACAGTGACTGCTTGACCATCGGTCAATAGGTCAGTGGCGTTACCACAACCCACGATGGCAGGGACGCCCAATTCACGCGCGATAATTGCCGCATGACAGGTACGACCACCACGGTTAGTGATGATAGCAGCGGCACGTTTCATGACGGGTTCCCAGTCTGGATCAGTCATATCAGAAACAAGGACGTCACCTTCTTGTACTTTATCCATTTCATGGATTGAATTGACCACGCGTACAGTACCTGCGCCGATACGTTGACCAATTGAACGACCTTCACAGATGACATCGCCTTTTTCTTTAAGGATGTAACGCTCCATGACATTTTGACTTTCACGGCTTTTTACGGTCTCTGGACGCGCTTGCACAATGAATAATTTGTTGCTATCACCATCTTTTGCCCATTCGATATCCATCGCATGACCATAATGTTTTTCGATGATTAACGCTTGTTTGGCAAGTTCAACCAACTCTTCATTGCTCAGTGAAAATTGGTTGCGTTCAGCTTTGTCTACTGGGACTATTTTGACTGATTTGCCGGCTGAATGCTCGTCCGCATAAACCATTTTTTGTTGTTTGCTGCCGAGGTTGCGGCGAATAACCGCAGGTTTACCAGCATTTAATAGGGCTTTTGAAATGTAGAATTCGTCAGGGTTCACCGCACCTTGCACCACCATTTCACCCAAGCCATAGCTTGCTGTGATAAATACCACGTCGTTAAAACCACTTTCGGTATCAATGGTGAACATCACACCTGAGGTGCCTGTCTCTGAACGTACCATGCGTTGTACCCCAGCTGATAACGCAACACCTGCGTGCTCAAAACCTTTGTGAACGCGGTAAGCGATGGCGCGGTCATTGTATAAAGAAGCAAAGACTTCTTTAATAGCAATCAAGATATTGTCAATACCACGGATATTGAGGAAAGTTTCTTGTTGACCAGCAAATGAGGCGTCTGGTAAATCCTCGGCAGTGGCTGATGAACGCACCGCAACAGCGATGTCCTCGCCTTGGCTCATCTCGGCAAAGGCATCACGGATTTCTTGCTCCAAATCTTTAGGCAACTCTTGCTCAATAATCATGTCACGGATTTTTTTACCCGTAGCAGTTAATGCCGCAACATCATCCACATCCAGACCTTGAAGCGCGTCTTTGATTTTGTCTTGAAGGCCTGTACCGATTAAAAATTTGTTAAAAGCTTCAGACGTCGTTGCAAAACCACCTGGTACGCTTACCCCTAAATCCGTTAGGTGACTAATCATTTCACCTAATGAAGCGTTTTTACCGCCTACTTTGTCAATGTCGTTTTTGCCTAACTTGTCGAGTGAGATAACTTGTGCGTTCAAGGTGATAACTCCGTGAAATAAAGATTATTTTGGAAAGATTATAACGGTATTTCGTAGAAAATTCATCTTAAAAAATCATTTTCTAGCAAAAAATTTATAATTTTAAAAAAACTGTCAGCCATCAACAATTTAACTAAAATTTTGCTTGGATATCTTTTAGTATAAGGCAATAAAAAATGTAGATAAGCCTTTAATGATAATAACTAGTGGCTAATTAAGGCAAATTAAGCATCGATTTGTTAGATTAAAGCCTACAAGTCACGTATAATAACAAACTCTCGACCTGTAAGACAAACGCCTGTAAGACAAATGCCCGTGAGACAAATGATAGTGTCTGCACTGATAACGACATGAATAGATGACATTCACTGCCAAAGACGCAGTTAATGAGTGAGGTTAACCCCCAATGTCAGTAGTGTCAGTTTAAACTAGTGTTAATTTAATTAGTATGGACGCTTCTTGTCATTTTTTTGGATAATTTTTCATGACCATTGAGCAAATCAAAGCCACGATTCAAAATAAAGACGCCTTAAATTTTGCAAATTCGCAGTCTTTGCGAAGTGTGTTTTTTATCTCCGATGGTACCGCGATTACCTCTGAAACCCTAGGTCGCTCTATTTTAAGTCAATTTCCCACGGTACCATTTGAGACCCGGGTTATTCCTTATGTTGACACCCTCGATCGCGCCGATGAAGCGGTCAATCAAATCAATCTTGCTCACCAGCGTGATGGGGTAAAGCCGCTAGTCTTTGATACCATCGTTGATCCTGTGATTCGTGAGCGAATCAACGGCGCAGATGCCTTTAACTTGGATATTTATGAAGGCTTAATTAGTAAAATTGCCGATGAAATCAAAGTACAACCTGCACCGCATACCGGTCATGCCCATGGGGATGTCGATTCTGAGAACTATAAATCGCGTATTGATGCGGTGCATTTTGCTTTAGACAATGATGATGGCGCGCGTACCACCCATTATGATGCGGCAGATATTATTTTGATCGGGGTGTCACGTTCGGGCAAAACGCCCACCTCTTTATACCTAGCGTTGCAATTCGGTATTCGTGCGGCGAATTATCCATTGACTGAAGATGATTTATATGAAAATTCGTTGCCCAAAGCGTTGAAGCCCTACCGTGACAAACTGTTTGGTCTGGTGATTGACACCGATCGACTGGTAAAAATTCGTAACGAGCGCCGTGCGGGTAGCCGCTATGCAAGTTATCAGCAATGTCAGCAGGAATTGCGCGCCATTCAAGGTATTTATATTTCTCAAGGAATTCCAAATATTGATGTATCCACGATGTCGATTGAAGAAATCGCGACGCGTATTTTACAAATGACGGGGTTAAAACGTCGAATTGGTTAATGTAATCTCTTAACCTACGGTTGATTTATCGTATTTTATATTTAATTTAAAAATTTTTTATTCATTATCAAGGCTTAAAATATGGGAGCTAATATGCCAAAAAAACGGATTAATGACAAAGTTATTCAAATTCCCCCTACAAACAATGAAAACGAAAACATCTGTGATTCCAATACGCAGTCAATTATTGAACCCCAAGAAAATATTACCGAAATTTTGGCAAAACCAACCAAAACTGAAATTTCGGATTCTGATAAAAAAGCCAATACCGTCAGTATCAGTGAAGACGATGATAAGGTAAAACATTTTGATGATGCATCGGTGCATTTTGATTTAATTAGCCCGCTGGATAACACCCGTATCAATTTAAAGCGTTATAAGCGTCAAGATGCCGTTAGCCATGCCTATGATTATGATGCGATTGTGATTGGCGCAGGACCCGCGGGTGAAGCAGCAGCGATGAAAATCGCCAAATCTGGGCAAAAAGTTGCCGTGATTGATCCACGCAAACAAGTGGGCGGTAACTGTACGCACGTAGGCACGATTCCAAGTAAAGCATTGCGTCAGTCGGTGTTTAATATTATCGGTAATCGCCGCGATCCTATCTTAAACCAGGGCATTGACTATCACCAGATTCCACTTAATAAAGTATTAACCAAAGCGCGCGAAGTGGTGCGTAATCAGGTAGAAACCCATACCCGTTTTTATGAGCGCAATCAAATTGACTTAATCAATGGCTGGGCAAGTTTTAAAGATACCCATACCATTCATGTTGATATGAGTGATGGTACAGAACAAGACATTACCTTTGAACAAGCCATTATTACCGTGGGTAGCCGTCCTTATCGTCCTGATTTGTTGGATTTTAGCCATCCTCGCGTGTTTGATTCCGATAAAATCCTGCAAATGGATTATGTGGTACAGCGCATTATTATTTATGGTGCGGGCGTGATTGGCTGTGAATATGCGTCTATTTTTACCGGTCTTGGCTATAAAGTAGATTTGATTAATACCCAAGAGCAGTTACTTAGCTATCTAGATGATGAGATTTCTGACGCGTTGTCGCATGACTTTAGACAATTTGGCGTGTTGATTCGCAACAAAGAAGAAATCGAACGGCTAGAAACTTATGATGACTGCGTGATTTTATACCTAAAAAGTGGTAAACGCATCAAATCTGACGCTATTTTATGGTCAAACGGTCGCTCAGGTAATACCGACAGTCTCAACCTTGCCGCCATCGGACTCAGCGCAAACAGCCGGGGTCAACTCAAAGTCAATGAGCATTACCAAACCGATATCCCAAATATTTATGCAGCAGGGGATGTGATTGGCTGGCCATCGCTTGCATCGGCAGCTTATGACCAAGGGCGCTGCGCCGCTGCTTATATGGTGGGCGATGAAAATGCACAACCTGTTCGCAGTGTACCAACGGGTATTTATACCATTCCTGAAATTTCAAGCATTGGTAAAAACGAACAAGAATTAACGGCCGAAAAAGTGCCGTATGAAGTGGGTCAAGCCTTCTTCAAACACCTTGCTCGCGCACAAATCATCGGTGAGCGTAGCGGGGTGTTAAAAATACTTTTCCACCGTGAAACCTTAGAGATTTTAGGCATCCATTGTTATGGCAATCACGCCTCTGAAATTATTCATATCGGACAAGCAGTGATGGAAAGTAAAGGCGGCAATACATTAGAATACTTTGTCAATACCACCTTTAACTACCCAACGATGGCAGAAGCCTATCGCGTTGCTGCACTCAATGGTCTTAATCGGGTGTTTTAATGGCGCAGATTAATGTAAAGCTACAACCCCAGTACCTAAAATTACAGCCGCAGTTGCAACAAGCGCTCTCTGAGTTAAAGTTGCAGCTATCGGATGAGCAGCAATTACAGCTCCTGTATTATCTACAGCAGCTGTTATTTTGGAATAAAGCGTATAATTTGACCGCTATCAAAGATGACCAACAAGCGTTAATCAAACATATTTTTGATAGTTTATCGATTGTGCCATTTTTGCCAGCGGGTAATTTGCTAGATATTGGGACGGGTGCAGGTTTGCCAGCGGTGATAGTTGCCATTTGTCAGCCACAACGTGCGGTGACAGCACTCGATAGTAACCAAAAGAAAATTCGCTTTATCAAACAAGTCGCCAGTGAATTGGGATTAAAAAATCTAACACCGGTTGCCAGTCGTATTGAAGCACATGCAGGTACTTATCATGTGATTACCTCAAGGGCGTTTGCATCGCTGGTGGATTTTGTCACCCATAGTCAAAGCAAATTGGCAGATAATGGTGTCATTTGTGCCATGAAGGGGGTTGAACCTGTTGACGAGATTCAAGCGCTTCAAAATGAATGGCAAATTAATACCCAAGTGTTAACCGTACCACAGTTGCATGAATCACGCCATTTGATTTATTTGCAAAGATAAATATCCCATTTCAGCCAGTTTTACCGGTATTAGGGTTTGAAAAACTGGCTGTTTTTGACTACAATTTTCAACCTTTTTATCAACACATTGCGAGACAGTTCATGGATATTTTAGCCATTGCTAATCAAAAAGGTGGGGTGGGCAAAACCACCACCGCGGTTAATTTGGCAAGTGCACTGGCACATCGCCGCAAAAAAGTTTTACTGATTGATTTGGATGCCCAAGGCAATGCGACCACGGCATCAGGGCTAGATAAACGCGAGTTAGAGTACAGTATTGCTGATGTGCTATTGGATGATTTACCAATCCATGAGGCGATTGTCAAAACCCCGAATGGGTTTGATATTGTCGGTGCCAACAATGAATTGTCAGGCAGTGATTTGCATTTAAGTCAAAAGCCTGAAAATCATGCAATTTTGTCAAAAGCCATGCAGCAGCTCGCTGCTATGCCTGCCAAAAACGGCCGCGCGACTAAGCCGTATGATTTTATAGTGATTGACTGCGCCCCGAGTTTAAGTTTACTTACCATCAATGCGATGTGTGCCACATCAGGGGTGATTATCCCAATGCAATGTGAATATTTTGCATTGGAAGGATTGGCGGATTTGTCGCAAACCATTGAGCGTTTGAAGTCGCTAAACCCAAACTTGCATATCCGCGGTGTGTTAAGAACCATGTTTGACCCGCGCAATACCTTGGCAAATGATGTATCAATGGAATTGATTGAGCATTTTGGTCCGATTTTATTTAATACCATCATTCCCCGTAATATTCGTCTAGCAGAAGCACCGGCGCACGGCATTCCCGCGCTTGATTACGAGATGAATTCAAAAGGCTCACAAGCGTATATTCGCCTTGCCAATGAAATTATCAAGCAAAGTCGCCAATTCCAACTTGCCTAAATTAAGCTGTTTAGGCACTTTTTTTGTTAACTTGTTGGCGAGTGCGCACTGACAAAAGCAATGAAAATATTTTTCAAGCTATGGCGAATCTGCTAAAATAGCCAGTTCAAAAATGGCGGCATTGGTTTAATTTTTTATCAGTCATTTTTAACTATTTAATGGCATTGGGAATCTCAACATGGTTAAAAAGCGTGGATTGGCATCAAATCGAGGACTTGATGCGTTACTCGGCTCAATCAAAACAGAAAAATTGATTACCGGTAATCTAATCGATGCGAGTGTTCGAGCCGCTGTCGATGACGCGAAAAGCGCTGAAAAAATAAATGCCAAGTCAACCGATGATGGGCAAAATGTTTCGGATAATGAATCAGCCGAAGCTAGCGATACGATAGCTGTAGACAAAAAATCGCCCACAGCGGCGGTAACCCCCCAACCATTCATTCCAAAACCCGCCAAAACACTAAAGTCCAATACCCATAACGCACCCATAAATAATGATGCCAATGATAATAGTAATGATAGTAGTAATGTGGCTGGGTTAAATTTGATGCATATCAATGTCGCGTATTTGCAGCGTGGCAAGTATCAGCCGCGCATTGATTTGGACGAAGATGCCTTGCAAGAGCTGGCAACGTCTATCAAGCAACATGGCGTGATGCAGCCTATTGTGATTCGGCCCTTAGCCAAAGTATTGCCCAATTCCCCGATTACCCATGAAATTATCGCCGGTGAACGTCGCTGGCGTGCGGCGCAAATTGCAGGTTTAACCCATATACCCGCCATCATGCGCCCAATGTCAGACGACTTGGCAATCGCTTTGGCATTGATTGAAAACATACAACGGGAAGATTTGAGCGTCATGGAACAGGCTGCCGCATTGCAGCGTTTTCATGATGAATTTGGCATGAGTCATTCGCAAATTGCGGATGTGGTCGGTAAGGCGAGAACAACGGTTTCTAATTTGTTGCGTTTGAACCAATTACATGACGATGTCAAACAAGCGTTAAATGAAGGGCAAATGGATATGGGGCATGCCAGGGCATTATTGGCGCTGTCACCCAAACAGCAGCCTGTTATTGCCAAAAAAATTATACAAGGTCAACTGACCGTCCGTCAGACTGAAGCCTTAGTCAAAGACATTTTAAATCCAAAAGCGCCGACACAAAGCCAAGAAATTGATTATGATAGGCTGCGACTGAACCAACACCTCTCTGAACAACTCGGTGCCGTGGTAAAAATCAAAGGCTCCTCAAAAGGCAAGGGGAGTATTGAGATATTTTTTCATAATGAAGAGGAATTACAAGCTTTGATTGTACAGTTCCAGTCGCAACTTGAGCATTAATCTTGCGCATTAGATTAGTTTTCTCAATTTATTAGTCATTGACATGCAAAGGCAGTATAACGGATGTGGGAATTAGTTAAAGCAGGCGGTTGGTTGATGTGGCCCATTGTCCTATGTTCGATTTTGATGTTGATTATCATCATTGAGCGCGCGATAAAACTTAAAGCCAGTACAGTGACACCCGCCCATCTGCGTGAACAATTGATGCAGCGGCTGATTGAGCAGGGCGATATTGATCGAGAATCGCTTGAGAATGTCAAACTCAATTCGCCTTTGGGTGATATCCTCGCTGCAGGACTCATGAATCGCCAGCATGGGATTGATTCAATGACCATGCATATGGAAAACCGAGCCAGTATCGCCATCCATCAATTAGAAAAACATATCAATATGCTGGGTACCATTGGTGCTATCGCGCCATTGTTGGGTCTTTTAGGTACTGTATTGGGGATTATTTCATCCTTCTTAGCCATTACCGAAGGCGCAATGCAAGATCCGACCATGCTGGCAGCTGGCGTATCACAGGCGCTGATTACCACAGCAGGGGGTATGCTGGTTGCGATACCTGCGGTGATGGCGTACCGTATTTTTCAGCGCCGTATCATTGATATCAATGCGGCGTTTGAACAAGAAGCGGGTTTGATGATGCAAGAATTACTGGACAATGGTCTAATCACGCCTCGTTAATGGCGTATAGCTGCGTAAAAGAGTCAAACCATGCGATTTCGTAAACCCACGGTCGAACCTTTAGAAATCAATCTTACCCCCATGATTGATTGCTTACTGTTTTTGATTGTTTTTTTACTGCTGTCGACCACCTTTAACCATTTTAGTAAACTCAATATCATTTTGCCGCAAGCAGAGGGCGTGCCGATTACCGAGAAAAGCAAACGCATTGAAATCGCGGTGCAAAAAGATGGTAGTTATCTGGTCAATGGCATTGCTTTATCTGGCAATGGCGAAGCTGAATTGACAGCGATGATCCGTCAAGAAGCGGGTGAAGACCGAAAGCAGCTATTTGTTATCTCTGCTGATGCCGATACCAGTCACCAGTCGGTGGTTAAAGTGATGGACATAGCGGGTAAAATGGGCTTTATGAATTTAAATATCAGTACTGTGATACCTGCCACATCGCTCGATAGTAGTATTGCTCCAGCGCCAGATGCCAAATAATTTTTATTGTTCAATTTACTGATACAATAGCTGTTAAGTCGTTCTTTTATATATTGAGATGCCATGACCGTTTCAAAACCTTCCAATGCTTACCCACGTTGGCAGACCTACCGAAGATTGCTAGGTTATCTCAAGCCGTATTGGTGGGCGATGACGCTAGTCGTCATTGGCTTTACCTTAAATGCAGGCACCGAAGTGGGCATTGCCAAGCTGGTCAAATTCATTATTGATGCGATTAATGAACGTGATCAAGCGCATATCAATCTTTTTCCAGCTTTAATTGTGTTGTTGTTTGTACTGCGAGGACTTAGCTCATTTTTGGGTAATTACTTTAGCGCAGTGATTTCATGCAATGTCGTCTATCAGCTGCGTATGCAAGTGTTTTCAAAATTGCTCAGATTACCTAGCCAATTTTATTTGAGCCACAATGCCGGTCAGATTTCGGCAAAATTAATCTTTGATGTCGAGCAGGTGACTGCGGCGGGTACCGATACGCTCAAAACCTTGTTACGCGATGGTTTGACCGTGATTGGATTGTTGGCGTTTTTGCTTTACAGTAATTGGAAATTAAGCCTGTCGTTGTTTGTGGTATTGCCGCCAATTTTATTGTTAGTCGGTAAAGCCAGTAAACGCTTTCGTAACTTGTCGCGCGGTATTCAAAAGTCCATGGGCGAGGTCAGTCATATTACCAATGAAGTCATCACAGGCTACCAAGTGGTCAAAAATTATGGCGGTCAGCAAAACGAGCTGACGCGGTTTAATAACGCCTCTTTAACCAATCTTAAACAAGGGCTAAAGGTGGTGGTGACCAATAGCATCAATACGCCATTAATTCAATTATTGATGGCGTGCGCGATGGCGGTGGTGGTATGGATTGCATTAAGACCCAATGTATTAGGTGATACCACCGCAGGCGAGTTTATCGCTTATATCAGTGCAGCAGGGCTACTGAGCAAACCCGTGCGCTCGTTGACCGATATTAATCAAGGCTTGCAAAAAGGTTTGGCGGCGGCGGATTCTATATTTGAGATGCTCGATGAAGCCGAAGAAAAAGACACAGGCAAGGTTGAAAAAACCCTGACCGGTAAAATAGTACTTAACAACCTAAGCGTCACTTTTGAGGATGGCAAACAAGCGCTCAATAACGTAAATTTGGTGGTCAATCCCGGTGAAACCGTGGCGTTAATCGGTCGAAGTGGCGCAGGTAAGACTACGCTAGTCAACTGTCTGATGCGTGCGCTAGAGCCGACAGCGGGCAATATTTATCTTGACGATGTCGCTATCGAAGATTTGACATTACATTCACTGCGTAGTCAGATTGCCAGTGTCAACCAACAAGTGGTACTGTTTGATACCACTATCCACAACAATATCGCCTATGGCGAATTATCTAACCGAACCTCAGAGCAAGTAGTTGATGCCGCAAAATCCGCCTTTGCGCACGATTTTATCATGCAGTTGCCGCAGGGTTACCAATCAAAGATTGGCTCACAGGGTCTGCAGTTATCTGGCGGACAACGCCAACGCTTATCCATTGCACGTGCCCTGCTAAAGGATGCGCCTATCTTGATTTTGGATGAAGCCACGAGCGCGCTAGATAACGAATCAGAATTTTATATCCAAAAAGCGCTGGAGCGCGTCATGCATGGCAGAACTACCATCGTTATTGCGCACCGGTTAACCACCATCCAAAATGCCGATAAAATCGTGGTCATGGATAAAGGTGAAATTATCGAAGTCGGTACCCATGACAGCTTGCTAGCCGGGCAAGGTACCTATGCCAAGTTGTATGAGCGTCATTTTGAAGAGGACATATTGTCAAGCTAATGCAACAAACTCTACTACAGGCGTGGCGCAACAAATCTCTCTGGCTATGGTTGTTATTGCCGGTGTCTTGGTTGTATGGGTTGGTTTTTTGGCTCAATAAAACTATTTATCGATTAGGGCTAAAACCCGTTTATTATCCCAACGTGCCCGTCATTGTAGTGGGCAATATCACGGTTGGCGGTAGCGGTAAGACGCCGCTAATCATTGCGGTGGTAACTTACCTGCAGCAAAAAGGGCTGACGGTCGGCGTCATCAGTCGTGGCTATGGCGGACAAGCCAAGCTGATGCCTTGTATCGTGACAGCAAATTCAAAGCCGAGTGACGTTGGTGATGAGCCGTGTCTGATTGTGCAGCGTACAGGTGTGCCAATGGCAGTCTGTCCAAACCGGGGTCAGGCAATTGAGTTATTGCTTGAGCAATTCCCAAGCATTCAACTTATTCTGGCGGATGATGGATTGCAACATTTTGCCTTGGATAGGGATGAAAACTGGATTGTCGTCGATGCCGATCGCGGCTTTGGTAACCGCCAGCTATTGCCCACAGGCTTTCTGCGCGAACCGATTAAACGGCTGTATCAGCCCAATACCACCGTCATATTTCACCAAAGTGATTGGCAGGATACTCAGACTTTAACCCATTTTTCAAATAGCCTAAGCAAAAATAGTCATAGCGTATCACCCGATGTTCGTATGCGTTTGCTACAAAAACCATTAGTACCTTTATTTAAAACGCCTTTATTTAAAACGTCTTCGCAAATTAGCTTACCTGCCCAACAAGTGATTGCCATGACAGGGATTGGATTGCCGCAGCGTTTTTTTAATAGCCTAAGCCAATTAGGGTTTGACATCATACCGATGCCATTGAATGACCATCACACTTACAGTTTGCAAGATTTTGCCAACTTGCCAAAGTTACCGATTATCGTCACCGATAAGGATGCAGTCAAATTGCGTGTTTTGTTCGCCCAAGGTGATGAGAAAAATGACATTGCAACAAACATCTGGGTGTTACCGGTAGAAGCTGAATTATCAGCCGCCTTTTATGCGTTAATCGACCGACAAATCGGTGAATTGGTTACCTTTGCTAATAATTAAAAGACTCTTAGGAAATACAATATGTTAAAACATTTGGTCATACCAGCCCGTCTAAAAAGTACCCGACTGCCCAACAAACCGCTGTTAGAAATTCATGGCAAACCGATGATTCTATGGGTGATTGATCGTGCCAATGCGGTGAAATCGGCGGGAATTGCCGATGATATTTTTGTGGCAACAGATGATGATAGCATCGCTAAACTGTGTCAAGACTATGGGACAGCTGTCATCATGACTGACCGCAATCATGCGTCTGGCACTGATAGGCTTGCTGAAGTAGCTAGACTTCAGCAGTGGTCAACTGAAGATATCGTGATTAATATGCAAGGCGATGAACCACTCGTGCCTGCAGGCCTCATCAAACAAGTGACTGAGCTTCTGCTACAAAAAAAGGATTGCGTGATGGCGACTTTGGCTGAACCTATCCAAAGCGTTGAAGAGTTTTTACGGCCATCGGTGGTCAAAGTCGTCAAAAATGCCCAAAAGGAAGCCTTGTATTTTAGCCGAGCACCGATTCCTTGTGATCGTCATACAGCATTGTTGACCGACCAGCCAAACAGTGATGAAAATAGCGCGCCAAAAAACGCTTATCGACACCTAGGCATCTATGCTTATCGGGTCAGTTTGCTACAACAATTTAGTGTCTGGCAGCAAGGTGAGCTTGAGCAGCTTGAATCATTGGAGCAATTGCGTATTTTGGAGCAAGGCATGCGTATCGCCATTGATATCGCTTCAGAATTGTTGCCGCCCGGTGTAGACACGCAAGAGGATTTGGATCGGCTCAATGAGTTGGCGTTATCAGAGTTATTGAAATAATAAAAAAGCCCAAGTTAATCTTGGGCTTTTTTGTGGTTTGCGTTTTTAGGGTTTTGATTAGCTATTTAAACTAAATAAATCAAGCGCTTTTACCAAAGATAAGGAGTTGAGGCGGGCTTGTTGGTCATAAATATTACAAGTGACAATCAATTCATCAGGACGGATAGTCTCAAGAAAATGGTCAAGTTTGGGTTTGACACTGTCAGGTGTACCGACAAACGAAATTGCCAACGACGATTCAACCATGTATTTTTCTGCAGATGTCCAAAAAGCATCAATATTCTCAATCGGTTTTGGCATTTGTGAGGGTTTACCACGGCGCAAATTGACAAAACTTTGCTGCGCTGAGGTGAATTGATAAGCGGCTTCCTCATCGGTGTCGGCCAATAGCAAGTTACTTGCTACCATCACATAAGGTTGTTGCAAATGGCTAGAGGGCTTGAAATTCTCACGGTACAATGTCACCGCTTGCGATAACATCTGCGGGGCAAAATGCGACGCAAATACATAAGGCAAGCCTAATGCAGCGGCAAGACTGGCACCAAATAAAGACGACCCTAAAATCCAAACCGGGACATTTAAGCCATTAGCAGGCATGGCAGTCACTGTCTGACCATCGAGCGGGTCAAAATAATGCATCAGCTCTTGCACATCTTGCGGGAAGTTTTCAGCATCATTCATGGTGCGGCGCAAGGCACGGAAGGTTGCCCCATCCGTACCAGGGGCACGACCGACACCAAGATCGATACGTTCGCCATACAAAGTGGCTAACGTACCAAATTGTTCTGCAACCACTAACGGTGCATGGTTAGGCAGCATGATACCACCCGAGCCAATTCGAATCGTTGAGGTGTGAGCGCCAATGTGAGCTAGCAACACACTGGTTGCGGTACTGGCAATGCCGCGCATGTTGTGGTGCTCAGCCAGCCAATAGCGGTTAAAACCTACTTGTTCGGCAGTTTGGGCAACAGTCACTGCTTGCTTAAGCGCGTTTTTGGCGTCACTGCCTTCAGGTACAGGAACAAGGTCTAAAAATGAAATAGGGATTTGTTTGGTCATCTTTGTCATCATTGTAGTCATCATAAAAAGAATAGTAGTCCCTTTATAATGGCGAATCCAAAAAAATCAATCACCCAAATTGTTGCTGACAAATATCAATGAAAGCTTTGCCAAAATTACGGATATCCCCATCGACACGGGTGGCTATCCACGTCACATGTTTTCCAAAAATTTTCGTTGGAATTTTGACAAGATTGCGATAATGCTGACCTTCAAATGCCATTTCAGCAATCGTCCCTACGCCCATACCAATACCGACATAGGTACTAATCACATCAGCATCCAAAGCAGTAAGCACGATATTAGGGGTCAGTTCTGCCGCGCTAAAGGCTCTATCAATCGCACCACGACCCGTAAAACCGCCGTGATAAGTGATAATCGGATATTTCGCTAAGGTTTGGATATCAATTTCGGTGCGATTCTCAAGCTCATGACCCACTGGCACAATCACATGATGATACCAATCATAATAGCGAATACAGTGTAGATTATCGTGCGCAAGCAGCGATTCAGTTGCGATGCCAATATCGGCTTGACCTTGTGCCACCATATTGGCAATCGACTCAGGGTCGGCTTGATGTAAAATCAGATGCACATTGGGAAATTGTTGTCTAAAGCGCTGTATCACCCAAGGCAACACATAACGTGCTTGGGTATGGGTCGTGGCAATTGACAACTCACCCTGATGGGGATTTTGAAAGTCTAAAGTTAAATTTTCAATCGACCGTACTTCCACAAAGATTTTCTCAATATGCGGTAGTAGCAGTTCACCGATAGGGGATAGACCCACCAATCGCTTACCCTGCCGCACAAAAACTTCTGCCCGAAGCTGACTTTCGAGCGCAGCAATATGTTTACTCAGACTGGATTGACTGGTGTGTAATACTTTGGCGGCTTGGCTCAAATTGTAATTATTAATCACAGTCTGCCAAACGGTTTCAAGTTGTTTGAGCTGGATTTGTAAATAACGTTGATTGATGACAACATTGATTGCCATAAAATGACCTTAATAAAAAAACGAATAAAAAAACGAAATAAAATGCTCGCTATATGAGATTGGTTGAACTTAAATATTAACAAAATTAGCCATTAGACTGATTTTTTACATAGCTTTTTAATGCCATTAACACGATTTTATCAAGTGACTCGTCAGCAAATTGCTCAGTGGCTTGTGAAATAAGCTGGCTGGGTAACTGTAAAGTGACTTCGACGGTTTTTCCCATAATTCGTGATAACTCAACACTCACGATGGCCCAAGTATAGCCTGCGTATTTAGGTTTTATCAAATGCTCGGTGACAGACGAGGGCTGAGGAATCGGTAAATCTTCTTCAATTAGGTGATATAAATGGCTCATCACCGCCATACGTGTATTAGACACTGCGCCTGCCATGCTACTATCGACTACAGATATGCTTTCAATATCAGGTACCGTGACATGATAGGCATTATTTTGCTGATAGATAGCAATCGGGTATTGCATAATTTGCCTCAAAGCCGCTAACAAAAAGGTTGAAAGTCACCGCAGGGTGTCAAGTATAGCATATTACCATAAAATAGCAGGTTCAAAACCTAGCTGCTTACGTCAGGCTTATTTAATAGGCTTAAAATTTAAAAAATTGAAATATGACAAGTTTGCAGACATTCACTCAGTTATCGACTTGATTGCAGTGCCCCCTTGTTTCAGACATCTATAATAATTTTAGTTTGTCTACACTTAGAAAACCGCTACAATAGCAAGATTTTAATGCAGTTTTGTGGTAAATCGTGCGTGATGAGTGAGAGGTAACATGGAAATATCAAAACAACCTGTGTCAAACGACCAAGCGGCGCTACCAAGCGAAAGCTCAACAGGCACAAAAAAGTCTTGGGGCGAAGCCATCAAAGCCTATATGGACAAGCGCGCTTGGGTGATGTTGCTATTGGGTTTTTCTTCAGGGCTGCCTTATCTATTGATATTTTCTAGTTTATCAATTTGGCTCAAAGAAGCAGGGTTTGATATCAAAATTATCACCATGTTTAGTTGGGCGATGCTCGGGTACTCGTTTAAGTTTGTTTGGTCGCCCCTCGTCAATGCCGTGCCGATTCCATTGTTAACCAAAATGCTAGGCCAACGCCGTAGTTGGCTAGTTGTGGCACAAATTGTGGTCGCCTTTGCAATTTTTATGCTCGGTAGTTTTAATCCCACCAGTGAGGTTGTGCTTGATTACATGGCATTTTTTGCCGTGTTGTTAGGTTTTTCAGCGGCGACGCAAGACATCGTGATTGATGCTTATCGCATCGAAATTGCTGAAAAATCCATGCAGCCCGTACTCTCTGGTATGTTTATGGCAGGCTACCGAATCGGTCTGATTGTTGCAGGGGCAGGGGCGCTGTTCTTGGCAGAATATTTTGGCTCGACCAAAGCCACTTACAACTACGCTGCTTGGCAACAAACCTATTATATTATGGCATCTTTGATGCTCATAGGGGTTGTTACCACCCTTTTGATTAAAGAACCCACCGTCACTCGTGAGCAGCATGAACGCCCGATGTCGGATTATTTTCAATTGTTTTTACTATTTTTAATTTCAGTGATTGCGCTGATTGCCAGTTTTATTGTCATCGGTCATGTGCTTCCAGAGACTGAGTCAAAGTTTTTGGGCTTTGTTTATGAGAGTATTAAATTTATTGGCGCTTTGGTTATCGCCATTGGCACCGCTTTAGTGTTATTAAAAGCCAAAATCATCAAAAAGCAAGTCGCGGTTGACATGTGGGTCGCGCCGATTCAAGACTTTTTCATTCGTTATGGAAAAAAAGCCGTATGGCTGATTTTATTGATAGGCTTGTATCGTATTTCAGATATTGTGGCAGGTACGACGTCAAACTTGTTTTATGTCAATTTAGGCTTTAGCAAAACCGATATCGCCTTGGCGGTCAAAACCTTTGGGATGGGAATGTCAATTGTAGGTGGTATTTTAGGCGGCTTGCTTGCTGAGCGTTTTAAAATCATGAATGCTATGTTGATTGGTGCTATTTTAGCGTCAGCCAGTAATTTATTGTTTGTAATTTTGGCGGGCAAGGGACATGATTTTTTTTATATGTACTCGGCGGTGATGTTTGATAATCTGGCATCAGGTCTAGCAAGTGCCATCTTTGTCGCCTTTTTATCGGTATTGACCAATATTCGCTTTAGCATGGTACAGTATGCACTGCTCAGTTCATTGATGACGTTAACACCAAAAATTTTGGGTGGTTACTCAGGTGCGATGGTAGAGACCATGGGATATCCTGCTTTTTTCACCTTTACCGCATTGATTGGCATTCCTGTGCTGTTGTTGATTTATATGGTAGATAAGCATGTGATGAGCCAAGATGCGACAAGAGGCGATAACATCACCCATGAATAACCCAATATCATCTTACACCATTCAATCATTGTTGGCTGTACCAAGCACGGTTGAAAAACACATCCGCAAACAGTTGCTGGGTGAGTATCTTCATGTAGGGCAGACTTATCTTATTACCCATGATAGCGAAATGGTAACGGCAGCAATAGCCACTCAATATTTTGCTGCACTAGAGGAGCTGATAGCCGGTAAACCATTCGCTTATGTGCTCGGTAAACAAAGTTTTTGGCAGCATGAATTTTTAGTCAATGAGCATACGTTAATACCGCGTCCTGATACCGAGAGGTTGATAGAAGCCGTGCTTAATCATCATAAAAATAGCCTAAGCAAATCAATGAATATTTTGGATTTAGGCACGGGGTCAGGTTGTATTGCCATCACGCTGGCGGACGAATTTAAAAATTCATCCGTTAGCGCAGTAGATAAGTCGCCTGATGCACTTAGCATTGCAACAGAAAATGCTAAAAGAATAGGGGTTAGTAATATCACGTTTTTTGAAGGCAGTTGGTATGAACCCTTTATGACAACCAATGCAGATGAAAACAATAAATTTGATATCATCGTATCTAATCCGCCTTATATTGATCCTAATGATCCCCACTTGGCAGGCTTAACCGATGAACCCATTAGCGCGCTAATCGCGGATAATAAGGGGATGGCGGATATCTGTCATATTGTCAAAACTGCGCCACAATCTTTACAGCCTCATGGCTTATTAGCGATTGAACATGGGTATGATCAGGGCGAACAGGTTAGGGATGTGTTTTTGTCAAATGGCTTTGACGAGGTAATCACCGTCAAAGACTATGGGAACAATGAACGGGTAACGCTAGGTGTACTAAATTAGTGTACTAAATTAATCGGCTAAAATAGCCTAAGTAAATATGTGTAATTTAACGACTATGTCAAAACAAACAGAATTAACCGATGCAGAAATGCTACGCTATGCCCGCCAAATATTGCTAGAAGGCTGGGATATAGAAGCACAAACGCGGCTAAAAAATAGCTGTGCGATTATTATTGGGATGGGCGGGCTGGGTTGCCCACTTGCAGAGACCTTGTGCCGTGCTGGCATTGGCAAGATGCTTATTATTGACGATGATACGATTGATGAAAGCAATCTGCAGCGGCAGTCGCTATTTACCCCAAACGACATCGGTCAATCTAAAGCGCTGGTAGCCAAAGCTAAATTAAATCAAATCAATGCATTTTGTGAGGTTATCGCCATACAAGCACGTTTGACAGCAGATAATTATCAACAAATAGCTGAACAAGCGAAAATAAATAGCCTAAGCAAATTAATCTGTGATTGTACCGATAACTTCAAAACACGAGACCTTATTAATACCATCGCTGTCAAGTCAAATTTGTCGCTATTATCAGCCTCCGCCATTGCGCAAACAGGGCAACTGGCATTATTTACGCAGCAGCAAGGCTGCTATCATTGCTTATTTCAAGGGGCAGGGGATGATGAGCGAACGTGTGCCACTAGCGGCGTGCTTGCCAGTACCACCCAAATCATCGGCAACCTTCAAGCGCAAGCGGCTTTAAGTTTTTTGGGACTGGGTATCAATCCTATAGCGAAAACGTTATTGCTATGGAACGGCAAAACCATGAATCTTAAAAAACTTCACTATCATAAAGACGCTAACTGCGAGATTTGTAGCCACCCATCGGCTATCACAGACGTAATTTAAACTAGAGTCAATCATGCAAAAAAATCACTTTTTTAAAAAATCCTTAAATGTCATTCAGCGGGTCGGGAAGACGGCAACCGTGGCTGGCAAAGCAGGGCTGCGTATCGTCCAAGGTGAAAAAATGACCCCAACGCTGCTACGCCAAAGCTTTGAAGCGTTGGGTACTACCTATATCAAAATCGGTCAGTTTATTGCCAGTACCCCGTCCATCTTTCCCCGTGAATATGTAACAGTATTTCAAGGCTGTCTGGATCAAACCACGCCCATGCCTTATAGCTATATTGAAGGCGTCTTAAGAGAGGAACTGGAAAAAGATGGGCAGACATTGGAAGATGTTTTTCAAAGTATTGAGGTCAAACCGCTAGCATCTGCATCCATCGCCCAAGTTCACAGTGCTATTTTAAAAAATGGCGATAATGTGGTGTTGAAAGTGCAAAAACCTGAAGTAGACACCATCATTCAAACCGATTTAGGCATGATGGTTGGGTTGACTAAACTGATTGACAGTATCGCACCGTCGCTAAAATTTGCCAGTATTTCACCCATTATTGATGAAATCCGTTTGCGTATGGCAACAGAAACGGACTTCTTACAAGAAGCCAAAAATATTGATGATTTCCAAGATTTTTTGAAAAAAACAGACAATCATAAAGTAGTCGCGCCCGATGTTTATCATGATATCAGTACCAAAAAAGTACTTGTCATGACCCGGTTTTTTGGGGTGTCGATGATTGATGATGCTGCCATGCGTCAATACTGCAAATACCCAGCACAGGTGATGACAGATACTTTAAACACATGGTTTTCTAGCTTGATGCTGTGCAATAGTTTTCATGCCGATTTGCATGCAGGCAATTTGATGTTGTTGACCGATGGCCGTATTGGCTTTATTGATTTTGGGATTGTAGGCAAACTTGAACCCAAAGCCTGGCAAGCCAGTATGGGGATGATGGA
This sequence comes from Faucicola osloensis, assembly GCA_019353055.1. Classification (GTDB taxonomy): domain Bacteria; phylum Pseudomonadota; class Gammaproteobacteria; order Pseudomonadales; family Moraxellaceae; genus Faucicola; species Faucicola osloensis_C. The sequence continues at coordinate 365,768 of JABAHL010000001.1, read as the reverse complement.
TAGTTTTGCTAAAGAAGACTATCGCGGCATGGCGCATTATATGGTTGAAATGGATATGACCCATGCGCGAGAGCAAGTCAATGTCGATGTCCTTGCCCAAGATCTTCAATCAGTGATGAAAAAAATCTTGGCAGATGATAGTTTGTTTATGGGAAAAACCATTGACCAAACCATGCCAAACCGATTAAAAGATCATACTGATGAAATCAACCAAATGTTGCTTGAAATGGTGGAAGTCGGTAAACGCCATGGTATTCACTTCCCAAGAGATTTTGCGCTACTCACCAAGCAACTGTTATATTTTGACCGTTTTATGAAAGTACTTGCCCCTGAGATGGATATGTTTCATGATGCGCGGATTAAAATGGCATAAACACGCGATGAATTAATCCTCTTTGCGCTGTAGCCATGTTCTAAGCCAAGTTAAAATCGCTTGGTGGTGTTTGATACATAGGCTCAGCGCTTTTAAGTCTGCTTTTAGGGTTTTTTGTTGACGCTGCAGGGTTTCTAACATCAGTTGAACCACCAACTCTGTCACTAGGTCTGAGATATCATCAATATTGCGCTGACTAAGTTCTTTAAAAAACCGCGCCCAATGTTTGATGAGTTTGTTTTGCTGCTCTGATGTTAAGCCCGCCAGTATAAAATGTGCTTTGGCATTAATTCGCTCGTAAGTTGACCATTTTGGGTTATCAAAATCCTGCAATCTTGATTGAATGGTTTGAATCCAAGTAATTAACCTCAATAATTCTTCATCGGCAATGGCTTGCCAAGTTAGGCAGCAGCTTTCATCATAGTTTTTGCAGGGCGCATCGATAACACCAGTGAGAACATCAGTGTCACCAGTTGAATTTTCATCCAATCGAATAGGGGCTGTTGGTTTGGTAGATAGGTGTTTCGGTTTAAAAACGTTAGCTGCTTCGCTGCGCTGATAAATATCGCGGATCACAGATTGGCTAATGCGGTTATTTTCCAGACTGCCTAACAGCTCTGGTTGAAACAAAAAACACAGCTGCAGATGCAGTTGTACCGTCAATTCGCTATCAAAATTGAGCAGGGTATCTTGCGCTTGGCGTGCTTGGTTTTTTCGCCCCAATCCCATTTTGTTTTTGATGTCTTCACGCAGCAACCAGCCATAACTGCCTTTTGGCAGTTTTTGGGTCAGCGCAGAGAGCTGCTGCAAAATTTTGCTGCGATTTTCGGGGGTATTGGTAGGATATTGACGCGTCAGACTTGAATACAAATACGCTGATAGGGGAACGGCTTGGGCGATTTGTTGCTGCATCGCTAACAAACCATGCGCTTTGACATAGCTATCAGGATCATGATTATCTGGCAGTGTCAAAAAGTGTAATTCCTTGCCATCAGTAAGCGCAGGCAACCCCACTTCCATAGCACGCCAAGCGGCTTTTTGTCCTGCACTATCGCCATCAAAACTTAAAGTAAGTATGGGATTAAATTGCAGTAATCTTTCGATTTGTGATTGCGCCAATGCTGTTCCCATGGAGGCAACTGCACCATACACGCCCGCTTGATGAAGGCTTATGACATCCATATAACCTTCAACCACCAGCCAGTCTTTGGCTTTGGCTTTGCGACCTTCAAAAAGACCATACAACACGGCTTGTTTATGAAATACAGGTGAATCTGAAGAATTGATATACTTGGGCTGCTCATCATCAGACATGGTGCGACCGGCAAAGCCGATCACGCGCCCTTGTTGGTCGCGGATGGGGAAAATCACCCGATTGCGCAGCAAGTCAAAATCACGCCCATTTTGCGAAGTGCGTACCAATCCCAAGATTTTCAACCCTTCGATGTCTTGGGGGAAGGCTTCCTCAAGATGTTGCCAACCGTTTGGGGCAAAACCCAAGGCAAATTCTTCGATAGTGTGCGGCATCAAACCACGTTTGAGCAAATAATGTTGGGCAAAGCTATTTTGCTGTAATTGATGTTGATAAAACTGGCAGATTTGGGTCAGTAAGTCGTATAAACTTGATGAACTATCCTGCGGACTGCTATTACCCATGTCATCAAAGGGTGAAAACCCGCAAACACTTGCGTCATCATACTCAGCAAAAGGGATAAAGCTCGCATCTAAGTTATCAGACGTTTGAAAATCATCAAAAGCGTCTATCCACAAAGCCTTTGCATTGGTAATAGACGGACGCTCGGCAACATCTGAGTCAGAGAGAGTTTGAACGGGACTTTGAGCCAGATTTTGATGAGAGGATGCCTTTGCTTGCGATACAGCAGGTTTGGGTGGAACGGGAGTTTTTTTATAGGTATGTAATTTTTTGACAGGCTCTTTGGGCAGTTCAATCCCCGTTTGACGGGACAGTTCTTTGAGCGCTTCGCCCGCGGTGAGGTTTTCGTACTCTTTTAAAAAGGTGAGCGCATTGCCAGCGACACCACAGCCAAAACAGTTATATAGCCCTTTTTGCGGATTGACAAAAAATGAGGGCGTTTTTTCTCCATGAAAAGGGCAACAGCCTTTGAATTCATTGCCCGAACGTTTGAGCTCCACATGCTTGCCAATAATCTTGACGATATCGGCATTAGCAATGATTTGATCAATGATGGCATTGTTACTCATGGTAAAAAGCGCATTTCCAGTTAAAAATTAGCTGATTGAAAAAAAATAGCTAGGATAAACCTAGCTAATGTTAACGGGGTTTATAGATTATTTGACTTGACTGGTATTGTCAGGTGGCAGACCCAAACCAATTGTGGTATCACGTGGTCTTGGCGGTGTTTCGTCATTTGCCGTAGTAGCCGGATTTGGCAGACGCATTGCCGCAGCTTGCTGAATTGAAGTCTGAATCACTTGTGGCTTGGTGTTGCCTGAGTATTGACCCGACTGCTGGCCTAGCCCTTGAACAGCAGCATTTTGTGAACTTTGACCCAACACGCCCAATGTGGCTTTATTTAACCAGTTTGAACCGGTACGGGTATTATCAAGTTTGACGTTGCCACGCGCATCAATCAGACCAGGATAGTTGATACGAAGTAGTTGTTTATATTGATTGGCGGTATCGGTCATTCCCAGTTTGTCATAGCTATAGGCGATGGTTGCAATAGACTCTGGAATCGCCTCGCTTTGTGGGTAGTACTGAAACACCCATTTAGCACGGTTGGCGGCTGCCACATAGGCTTTGCGTTTAATATACCAGCGCGCTACATCCATCTCACTTTCTGACAATTGGTTATAAATATAACGCATACGTAGTGCAGCGTCTGGGGCATACGCACTATTGGGAAAGCGATTGATCAGTTGCTGAAAGTTATTAAACGCAATGCGCGAATAGCCCATATCACGGTGTGCAGGATTGAGCTTGGTGTATTTCATCACACCGCCTGAGGCTGCCTGCATATTTGAGATGCCGCGAACATAGTACGCGTAGTCAACTTGCGGGTTGGATGGGTAAGACTGGATAAAACGATCAGCACTGGCAATCGCATCCAAATAGTCACCATGTTGGTACTGCGCATACATTAAGTCAAGTAACGCTTGCTCGCTGTAATCACCCACAGGATAGAAAGTCCGTAAATCGTTCAACTGGCTAATTGCTTTAGCAAGGTTGCCTTTTTTTATGTTGTCAGACGCTGCTTGGTAGTAGCCTTGTTCACTTTTTTCAGCTTTGGTCGCGACGACTTCGTCTTTGCCACCAAACAATTTTGAATTTTTTAGCGTTTGACAGCCAGATAAAGTGGTCAAAGCCAGAGTAATTGCGGTGACACCCACAACTTTGGAAAGATGATGCATACGAACCTCAAATCTATTGCAAAAATATTTGCCCATCATAATACTTATTGTTCAAAACTGAATGCAAAATATTGTATTAAAAATTTCACTAAGTCTATCACGAAACGTTATACTTTGTGACCTATCCGCGCATATTAATTTTGCAAATCCCTATACCCTAAGTCTGAAATATTTATGACCACGCCAATCGCCTCACATCCGATCAACTTAAATCCAATCGACTCAAACATTGAATCTATGAATGAATCTATGACTCAAAACAACACCAATCAACTCGAAGAAGAATGGGAAAATCTGTCACAACCACACCCAAGCCATCAGGATCTGCAGACCCACGACGCTGGCAGTCATCAAATTGTCCAAAATTATACAGTCAACTCTGAGCAAATAGGGGAGCGCATTGATAAAATTGCTGCCTTGGTGTTTAGCGATTATTCGCGTGAGCAAATCAAAAATTGGCTTGAGTCAGGCGAACTAACCGTAAACGGTGCGGTGCAAAAACCCAAATATCGTCTTAAACCCAACGATATGTTGGTGCTTAAAGCGAGTTTGACTGCTCAACAGCAAGATTTGCCCGAGAATATCCCACTTGATATTTTGTATGAAGATGAGGCGGTGCTGGTCATCAATAAGCCCGTAGGCTTGGTCGTCCATCCTGGCGCGGGCAATGGGTCAGGTACGCTAGTCAACGGGCTGCTTTTTCATTATCCTGACAGCCGCACGCTACCTAGAGCAGGATTGGTACATCGAATCGATAAAGAAACATCGGGTTTAATGGTGATTGCAAAAGACAGTCAAAGCCAGCTGCATCTAATTAATCAGCTTAAAGACAAATCCGTGTACCGGCTTTACCAAGCGATTGTGTTAGCGTCGGCGGCTGAGCTTGCCCGCCATCGCACCATTGATGCGCCTATTGGTCGCCATCCGACCCAGCGCACCAAAATGGCGGTGGTGGGTAGTGGCAAACCCGCTGTCACCCATCTTGAGAAAATCACAGCGATAAGCGACGCTGTCTCATTGGTCAGCGTCCGCCTTGAAACAGGGCGCACCCACCAAATCCGTGTACACTTATCAAATTTGGGTTTTCCATTGCTCGGAGATCCGCTATATGGCGCTGCTCGTAAAAATGCAATATTGTTAAAAAACTTGGATGACGACCAAAAACAGATCGTGCAACAGTTCCAGCGTCAGGCGCTGCATGCGTATGAGCTTGGCTTTATCCACCCAAAAACAGGCGAGCCTATTAAAGTGCAAGCACGCCTGCCCGAAGACATGCAAAAATTACTCGACACCCTAAAGCCCTAACAAAGCCATAACTTTTTACCGTTATACGACTTTGATTAAATGACTGAGGCGTTATTGAGGTGTGTTAGCGGGCAATTAGGGTACGCCCCGCTATTAACCCATTTTTTCCGTCAAATATTTCCAATAGCGTTTTGGTAAATACTGAATATGCAGCTTGCGATTTAACCGCTCTTTGATGGTCACGTGGGTAAAATATTTTTGCCAAAGCGTTTGGTATTGTTGTTCTGCCTTACTATAAAACTGCTGCGGGTGCAGTAGCGCTTCATCATCTACCTCACAGATGATATGGACTTGTTCGCTGGGATCATCGTGAGCGTAATAAATACCAAACCCGCGTTTGACATCATATATCGCCCAAGTCTGATCGGCATAGCGTTCTTTAAAATGCTGATGCAAAATGGGTAATACATTAAAATCAGGCTCAACACGCGCAAAATATACCGGTTTGTCAGCGTCTGGCATTTGCATTTGTTCAAATCGCACAAACGCCTGCATACGGTGGCGCTCACGCCCGACCATTTTGATAAGCTTGCTCACTGCCATCACATCCGCATGGGTATAATTCTCCCACACATCAAGATTGGGATTAGACAATTGAAATCGTACCACCCCAAACAGATGACTATACACGGTAGGCGATTCTGACAAAAAACCCCACAGCAGTTGTCGCATACCGTTTTTGCCAAAGACGCGCGCTAATTTATCACTCACCCGTAAGGTCTTGGCTTCATCGGTCGCGACGGTGACAGTGGCTTGCCAAAAATTGGGCACCACTTCATGCTCGGCTTGGATGGTCACAATCGGGGTGTGCTGCCAACCGTACTCATAGATGGTGAACACACACGTGAGCCACCCTTCAAAGCTGCCATCAAAGATTAAAATGGGGGTCTCAGCTGTCACTAAATCCATAAATGATTGACCTTTTGCACAGTGGACTTTAAAACCTTAATTTTAAAAGATTGATTTTAAAAAATTAATTCTAAAACAATAATGCTAAAACAACGCCAATTGACCATGCCGCTCGGCTTTGAATTTGGTTTGGGTCTGCGCCAGCACATAATCGCGAAAGTTATCCTGGGTTAAATGACTTAAATGCTCATTGCGACCTTTGAGTGCGATAAAGTATTTGGCACGGTTTACGGCAGCGCCCATTTGCTTAAGATGATCAAGCGTCAAAGTCGAAAATTTTCGTGCCTGAACAATTTTTTTGGCGGTTCGGGTGCCAATACCAGGAATACGCACAATCATTTTGTAGGGCGCGGTTTGGATATTGACGGGGAAGTGTGACTTATTACGAATCGCCCAAGCCAATTTGGGGTCACAGTCCAAATCCAAGAACGGATGGTCATCGGGTAGAATTTCTTCTGCTTCAAATCCATAAAAACGCATGAGCCAATCCGCTTGGTACAAGCGATTTTCTCGCACCATCGGCACAGGGGTGCCCATAGCGGGCAAGCGATTGTCACTGAGCATAGGCACATACCCTGAATAGTACACCCGTTTTAGGTCGTATTCTTGATAAAAATGGCTCGATAAACGGATGATTTGTAAATCGGTCTCTTGCGCTGCGCCCACAATCAGCTGGGTACTTTGACCCGCTGGGGTAAATTTTGGGGTATGTTTGTGTTGTTTTTTACTGTCTTTAAACACCACGATTTGTTCTTGCACCACTTTCATTGGGGCTTTCATATCGTCATGGTTTTTTTCAGGTGCGAGCAATGCCAAGCCAGACTTGGTGGGGATTTCCATATTGACGCTTAAGCGATCGGCATACAATCCTGCTTCCTGCATCAGCTCAGCAGACGCACCGGGAATGGTTTTTAGATGAATGTAGCCATTGAATTTGTGCGCAAGGCGTAAGGTTTTGGCGACACGAACCAATCGCTCCATGGTGTAGTCGGGTGATTTAAAAATCCCTGAGCTTAAAAACAAGCCTTCAATATAGTTGCGCCGATAAAACTGCATGGTCAAATCAACCACTTCTTCGACAGTAAAAGCTGCACGCGGCGTATCGTGACTGCGCCTTGAGGTACAATACGCGCAATCGTAGATACAATGATTGGTAAACAATATTTTTAATAAGGAAACACAGCGGCCATCTTCGGTATAGCTATGACAAATACCCGAGTTAGCCGTGCCGAGTCCTTTGTTATGATTGTCACGTTTACTGCCACTTGATGAACAGGAAACATCATATTTGGCAGCATCGGCTAAGATGGCTAATTTGTCTTGCAATCTTTCATAATTCATCGCGTAAACCTTGCATATCTCATATATCAGCGGATAAAAACATAAAAAATAGGTTGCAAAATTAAACTTAAGATGACTATTTTACCTTATAACCAGCTAAAAATACGGTTAAAAAAAAGCAAGACGACAACATGTGACGTCTTGCTTTTGGTAGATTAACTAATTAGTGACCACAAATTACGAATTACGGGTTAACGATAATAGCCGGTGCGGTCGTGACAGGTACGGTGGTCATTGTCGCTACCGCAGGCGTTGATGCCGGTAGCAATACGGGGGTTGTCGTGGTAGTAGACACAACAGTGGCAGGTTTTGACACCGTTACTGTCGCGCCTGAGCCTGTTTGTACCGTCACTGGGGTGGTGGTATTGACATTCGATGTCGACACTATAGTGGTACTGGGCGCTGTTGTTACCACAGGGGCTGTGGTAGTGACGACAGGCGTAGAGGTAGCGACAGTGCGATAAGTCGGCGTCGTGACAATTTGTGTCGGGTAAAATGGCATACCGTCAACAATGGTAAATCCATTGGGGCGAACCATCACCGTATCGCTCGTGCCATCGATATGTTGATTGACAATCGTTGTGGTTTTTGGTGCGACGCGGGTCGTGGTTACCGTTGTCGTTTTCTTAGCGGCGGCTTTAACGGTGCGCGCATGACTCGGTGTTGCCACCGCGCTCATGGCAATTACCACAACTGTCGCGGCAACGATTTGGGATTTTTTTATAGCAGTCATCATTTTTTCTTTCCTCAAAAATAAATAGTTGTCAAAAATAAAAAGGGGTCAAAAATACACACCGAATTGATGAAATTATTATGCGCATATTGTTGATAGAAATATAAGTTATAAATGTAAATAACACGCAAAATTTGCAATTTATGCGATAACTGCTGTGAAAAAATGTAACTGCATGGGTAGGTTAACTCATTAAACGAGCCACTTTGACAGGCTTGAATTTTTGCTAATTAAAGCCCTTAGACAAGCAAAAAAATAGGCGTGACGGTTGTTTTATTGGGTTACAAGGTTTATCCTTATCCGTTGACATTGAATATTTGGGCAATGCCACGTTAGCGTAAATTTTTTAGCAGTCAAACTTATCAATTAAATGTAGGAGCTATTCATGTTTTCACATGTAGAACCGTATGCAGGTGACCCGATTTTGGGGTTGATGGACAAGCATAAACAAGACCCACGTGCCGACAAAGTTAATTTGGGTGTGGGTGTATATTTTGATAATGACGGTAAATTACCCGTCCTCAACTGTGTGCAAAAAGCTGAAGCACAAATCGCTAATCCACCAAAATCACGTCCCTATCTGCCAATGGACGGTCTGCCAGGTTATCGCGCTGCTTGCCAAAACCTATTGTTTGGTAAAGATGCACAAGTATTAAAAGACAAACGTGTAGCAACCACAGCGACCATCGGTGGTTCAGGCGCGCTCAAAGTCGGTGCTGATTTTATTCATGCTTGGTTTCCACAAGCCAAATGCTATGTGTCTGACCCAACGTGGGCGAACCATATTGGTATCTTTGAAGGGTCTGGTTTTGCGGTGGGCAAATATCCCTACTATGATGCAGCGACCAATGGCATCAAATTTGATGAGCTCATTGCCTTTTTAAACACCTTGCAAGCCCATGATGTGGTGTTGCTGCATCCCTGTTGTCATAACCCAACGGGCGTTGACTTGACCCAAGCGCAATGGGATAAAGTCCTTGAAGTGGTAAAAGCGAAAAACTTGCTTGCCTTTATGGATATTGCCTATCAAGGCTTTGGTGAAGACATGGATGCAGATGTCTATGCGATTCGCAAAGCAGTGGACATGGGCTTGATGTTCTTTGTCAGTAACTCATTCTCAAAAAATCTATCACTGTATGGTGAACGCGTTGGCGGTTTATCTGTGGTGTGTAAAGACGAAGCACAAGCAAAAGCGGTCCAAGGTCAATTGCAATTCAATATCCGCCGCATTTACTCAAGCCCACCTTCGCATGGCGGTCACGTGGTTGATATCGTGATGAATGACGAAGCGTTATTCAATGAATGGGTACAAGAAGTGTATGTGATGCGCGATCGTATCAAAGAGATGCGCCAAAAACTGCGTGACAGTTTAGAGGCCAAATTACCGGGTCGCAGTTTTGAATATATCACCAAGCAAAACGGTATGTTCAGCTATACCGGTCTCACCCCTGAGAAAGTAGCGCGCATTATCAAAGATTTTGGTATCTATATGGTCGCTAATGGCCGTATCTCGGTTGCCGGTCTAAATGCTAGCAATATCGACTATGTAGCCAATGCCATGGCAGAAGTGTTAAAAGACTAAGCTTTTTAAATGCGCTTATTAAATAAACCTGTTAAAAAACTAAGATAATTAAACAATCAAAACCCTTAACCGCGTGTTAGGGGTTTTTTATGACGTATGGCTTACGATTTATAAGTGATGGTTTATGACTATGATTAACGGGGCGGGGGAGTATTTAAGCCCGTTTTGGTAAGATTGTAGAAATATTTTTGACTGTTATTAATTAAATCCCCACAAAAAACCTTGCTTTTGGTATCGGCTTTTGCTGAGATACCGATTACAATAATTTTTATAAAAATAGGATATCTTTATGGTCGCCCACAACCCCATCCCCAATTTTCAAACCGCAACTGAGTCTACGCCGCCATCCATCCCGCAAGCCCTCACCCCCCAGTTTCGAGAAATCGACTACGGCAATAACGTTGCCCAGCGTACCCTGTGCGTTTTGGTGCTGGATTTGTCAGGCTCAATGGCGATACGCTCAGGCAATGGTGACAAACGCCGTATCGATATGCTTAATGAAGGGATTGAGGCGTTTTATCATGATTTGATGAAAGATGAAACAGCCCGCAACCGTGTGCGTTTAGCCATTGTCATCGTGGGCGGGGTCAATGATACCGCAGAGCTGATGATGGATTGGACCGATGCGATTGATTTTTTCCCCATTAAATTTCGTGAAAATGGCATGACGCCGCTCGGGCAAGGTATGTTACTTGCGCTCAATTTGATTGAGCAAGAGCGTATCAATCTACGCGACAACGGTATCAATTATACCCGTCCTTGGGTTATTGCCATGACAGATGGTCTGCCCACCGACAGCCAAGATGTGTGGCAGGCGGCTATCAATCAATGTCACCAAGCCGAGCAAAATAATCAATGTATTATTTATCCGATTGCCATTGACGCAGGCGTGCAAGAAGTTAAGATGCTCAAGCAGCTGTCGATTTTAACCCCGCCCGTGCATCTCAACTCCGTTAAATTTGTCGAATTTTTTGTGTGGTTGTCCGCGAGTCTTAAGACCGTGTCACAATCTGCGCCTGGGGAAACCGTGCAATTAGGGAGTATCTCACCGTGGGCGACCATTCAAAGTTGATGGTAAAGAAAATCACCTTCAACGCTCATGATAATAAAAAACCTAAAAAAAATTGGGGATAATGATGAACCAAACCACGGATTTGTTCGCGCAAACATCGCACTCATCAGTCCAATCATCTTGGCAAGTGTATGGCGCATCCAGTATTGGTAAATCCCATATCGACAGCAACCTGCCTAATCAAGACAGTATCTATTTGCAAAAAATCGAACACGGTATGGTCGCTGTGATATGTGATGGGGCAGGATCGGCAAAATTTAGCCAAGCGGGGGCAGCGTTTTTTAGTCAATCGATTGGAAAAATGCTGCTCAGTGTCAGTCACAGTGGCATTGCGTTTGATTTAGGACAACTTACACAGCAAATTATCGAGCAATTATCACAAATACGCCTCGACCTGCAGTCACAGCTGACCGCCGAATCAAGCCTAAAAGATTATCACACCACCTTTACCGGGGTATTAATTGATGCTAATCATCAAGCACTATTGGTGCAAATCGGCGATAGTCCTCTCATTACTAGCCAATTTGTTGTCCGCCATCCTCACATTGATTATTTCACCAACTTGCAAGTGTACGGGGATGATAGCAAGAATGAATACGTCAACGAGACGCATTTTATCACCCAAGACAATTGGCAATCCTTTTTAAGGGTTGAGCCCATTGATTTATCGCAAGTGGATTGCCTTGCACTGATGTCGGATGGCTGTGCGGACTTGGTATTTGAAGGCGCAAGTATTACGCCCAAAATTTACCGCCCTTTTTTTGGTAACTTGCTATTTAATTTAACCCAAAGTCAAAGCTCACAGCAGGGCAGCGCGATTATTGAACAGGCGCTTGGCAACCCTGCGACCTATCGATTAACCGGTGATGATAAATCCTTGGTGGTATTACTAAAAAATCAACAGCATTATCAAAACCTTGAACCGATGGTTGAGGGGCAAAATGAAACCGTAGCGAATTACACTATAGCGAATGCACCAAACAACCCCACGGTTTGGCATGCCGATGCTGTCAATCATAAAAATACCCGCGCCACTAGCACGCCTGATGATATAGCCTTTAATAACATCAATAACGTAGCGCCTAACCCAAATCCGCACGCCAGTGTTGTAACTGACCCTGCAACGCCAGCGGCTACAACGTCGCAGGTGTTGCCCCCTTCGCAGTCCGTCAGTGACTCAACTAAACAGCGGCGTAATACTGCTATGATGGCTGGCGCAGCGATGCTCATTGGCACAGGTATATTGGGCTGGGTAAATAAAGATCGATTGCTGCCGACGCAAACTGTCAACAATGCCAATACTGCGGCATCGGTGGCGAGCACAACGCCCGCCTCGGCTATAACGCCCCCACTGACCGCGCACGCACTGGATGCCTCCTATGCCATTGACTTGACGAAAGTCGCAACGGTTACCGATAGTGGCAGTGGCAGTCCCAGTGATGATCCCATCCTAAAGGTGATAGTAGCCAGCCCGCAAGGTCAGTCTATTGATGTCATCGAGCAAAAATCCAAACAAACAAGCAGCGTTAAAACTACAAACGACAATAAAAACGAAAATAGTGTGAATCAGCCATTATTATCCGCCACTGTTACCACAGTGGTCGCTAATAAAAGCCCAACGGCTGCAACGGTTGCCAGAGTTTCCAGTGGCGCAGCGAGTACAGCTTTGCAAAACCAACATACCGAGACCGAGGCTACTTTGGAAGCTACTTTGACCGACTCACAATTTAACAATCATACTGTCAAACTTGCAGCTAAAGCAAGCTGCTTGCCAGTTAGCGATACCCATGATTTGACAAGTTTGGGTGTCACCATCCAGCCCACAATGCATTACTACAACTGCCAAATTAGCTTGCCTATCAAATCGATGACGAGCCAAATAGCGGGGTTAAGCAAAAAGACGGAAATCTTGGATAGTCTGACGCTCGATAAAGGGTTAGCAGAAATTTTAACTGGCTCTACCAGCCATACAGCAGCTACCGCCTCATCGGTTACGGGTACGGGGTTGCCTGCTAGCACGGTCAGCGATTCTAGCGGCAATCAGCAAATACAGCTATACTATTTGGGTATTACTGAGCCAGTAAATCATATGAGTGCCACTGCTAGCACTGAGTTAGCCGCTTTACCCACCTCAGCTGCCAATCTCAAGAGATAGTCCATGCCGTATTTAATAGCAAACAATCAGCGTATCACCATTGATTTGCCTATCTCTCATGAGATCGGCTCTGGCGGTATGGGCATTGTCTACCGTCTTGGTAATCTGTTAGGCACAGGCAATTTGGTGGCAAAAATCTTTAAAAACCCTACCGATCCCAAAAACCCCAGCGTTGCCAAACTACAAGCCATGATGGCGCGCCCGCCTGAGCATATTTATCAAGTAATTAATGGGGTAGGGTATACCCAGTTTGCTTGGGTGAGACATCTGATTGTCGGCGAGCATGATGAGCTTATTGGCTATGCCATGCCAGAGCTGGACTTTGATAGGTCGTTATCGCTCAATCCTTTTATGTACCCCCGAGAGGCAGCAAAACTGACCGCGTATCAGCAGAGTCTCAATTATCGTGTACAGCTGTGTGCCAATATTAGCGCCTTGATGTCGGATTTACATGGTCATGGGCATGCCTTTATTGATTTTAAAGAAGCCAATATGCGCCTGATGCCAGAGCCAAGCACGGGCATGGATGATGATTATAAAGGCTTTATCGTTGGGTTTATCGACTGTGATAGCTATCGTATTACTGCCAGTGATGGCAGCGTTTATCCCAGTCCTGTCATCTCACCTGAAATGACCAGTCCTGAATATCATGAACATAAAGATATTGGTTTGTTGGATGAAAAACATGACCGTTTTGTACTGGCGATTGAGCTGTTTAAAATTTTAAACAATGGTATTCATCCATTTTATTTTATCCCTGTGTCAGACCGATTAAAAAATGCTGCCCATCGCAACACCGACCAATTTATCAAAGAGCGGCTATATGCTTATGGCTTGCAGCCACAGCCAGAGATTGCCCCGCTAAAAAACAGCATTCATATGTGTTGGGATGACCAAACCCGTGCGATGTTTGATAAAGCGTTTTTATCGACCAATCCAACTGATCGCCCAAGCGCCGCCGAGTGGGAAAACCATCTACGCGGATTGGTTCAACATCGCCAGTTTAAAGTGTGTGAAAATTATCCCAATGATGCCAGCCACATTCATTTTGTCGGCAAACCCTGTCATCGCTGTCTGTTTTTAACCGTACCCAATAACCCGTTAACTACGCCCGACACGCCTGTATCTGCAATCAGCGCTGCAGCGACAACCAGCGTCTGGCAGACCACGCCCACCCATGCTTCTGTAGCGTCCACTGCCGCAAATCACCCAAGTCAGCATCCAAGCGCAGGTTTGACTGGTTTGATGGATGATGAAACATTGGCAAATAATCGTCGGCTTGAGCAATCGCTCAATACTCAGGCTAACACTCACACGGGCATACCGAGCCAGCCCATCAATGTCGTCAATGCAGGGGATGCAGTCGACGATGCTACCCAAACACCGGCGGCTCATTCAATGGCGATGCCAGATACGATGGTAGATACAATGACAGATGCGAGAACAGCACCCACCCATCACACTGATACTACAGAGGCGACACCCGCTACGCCACCGCATACCACTGCCACCGGTGAGGTATCTGTCAAAAAGCCCTCTAAAGGGTGGTTGATAGCGATGATTGCTGCCCTAATTGCTGGCCTAGTGGTAATCGGTGGCTATGGCGTATCAAGGTTAAAATCCGCCTCAACACCCATAACATCACAATCCGCCACTACCAATCAGTCCGATAATGCCAAAGCGGCAAGTAGCGATGACAATCCACAAAAAAAACCAAAAAGCCAAACCAAAAGCCAAAATAGTTACACTACCATCATCAAATCGCTGCCGACTGCAAAAGCTACTATGACGCAAGCGCTTAAAGCGCAAAATGGCTTTTTTTCTTTCTCGTCGCAAACTAGCGTAGCCAAGCTGTATCAAGACACGCTCGGTATGACCCCTGAGTTTTTTGATAACGTAGTCAAGGTGGGTGAGTTTGCCGAGCCATCGCTCAAACAGCTGCAAGAGCTCGGTTACAGCCAAGATATCGATGCGACAAAGCAATACTCGCTTGAAGCCTTTCGTAACGCGGATATGGGCTATTTTAAACAGCAGCCCACGAATAAAACGCTCGCCAAACAACTCAATGAAGCGGCAAAAAGCTATTATTGGCGCAAAAAAGACCCAAAAGCCGCCGCTTATCTTCAAGCGCAAGCAGTGAAGTACAATCCCAACCAAGGCGAATATGTCGCCAATTTCGCTTATTATTTATTTAAAAATAACTATCCTTATAGCAAATCTTTTTTGCTTTATGCGCTACAAACGCCGCGTGATAGCAGCAAATACCCCAATACTTATATGATTGAATTGGCAGCGGCAATGGCACTGCAAGCGGGTGATGACAAAGGCGCAGTGGGGGCGTTATTGGCACAGTTTTATACCACGGACGATCAACAAAAACGTTGCCAAAACATGTTAAATTATCCGCAAACCTATCCAGAACTGGTACCCATCGCCGAGAAAGTGTTAGCCATTATCGACCAGCAAAACAGCAGCAGCGCTAATCCTGTGCCCGCTGAGTGTTTGCCGCCATACAACTGGGTGGTTGGATCGTCAAATTAGTTTATCAAATTGAAAATATGAAAATAGGGTAGTAAACATCGATGATTATTGTCTGCCAACAATGTGGTCAAAAATTACCAAAAACTGCGGTTATGTGCCCAAATTGTGGCAATCGTCAGTTTGCGCAACAATCTGATAATCATACTCAGCCGCAGCAAGCAAATTCGTTTGTACAGTCAAGTGGCTATAATGCCTATGACAGTGCCTATAGCGCGACCCAGCCCGAACATTCTACTTGGCAAAGCTATACGCCAAATTCATCTGTAGGCAATTATCACCCGACCGATATGCCAGCGGCTCAGGCTAGTCAACCCATGCAGCAACCTGCTCAAGCAATCTATGCACAGCCTAACTATGAACAGCCTGATATTGCTCAGGTGTCAAATCCACCCGCACAACCTACTGACTATGCAAATCCTTATGTCGCTCCCGCAGTACAGCCCCAGCAACCTAGCCAATACCCAACACCAGCAGTAAGTCAACTCCCTTCTACCGCGCTGCAGACTCGTAAGCCTGCTCATACCATGCTATATGCAGGTTTTTTGCGCCGCGCATTGGCTTATCTATTTGATTTAGCGTTAGTGAGTTTGTTGTTGGGATTGGCTTATCAATTATTGTTGCCGCAGATTTTACCGCAGCTTGGCATTCGTGGTTTTACCGATCAAACGCTTGCCTTGATAGCGTATGGATTTTATTTGTTCTATATGACGTTATTGACGTGTTTGGGACGACAAGCAACGGTGGGCAAGGTGATTATGGGTATGTGGGTGTTTGGTATGCAGGGTCAACGGGTTAATTTTTTCCATGCGCTGATTCGAGAAACGCTCAAACTGATTTTGCTGCCATTTAGCTTTTTAATGTGGTTTACCGCCCGTAAACAAACGCTGCATGATTTAATCGCACGCACGGTGGTGTTGTATGACCCCAATTAATTTTTAAATAGGGATAACAATAAAAAAGTTAATCAATTTGGAAAACCCCATGCTAAACATAGTGAGTCGTACAAAAGCCAGCAAAAAACCCAACGCCAAAGCGCAAACGTTGAGCGAAATCATGATTTTAGCGGTGGTATGGCTCCTGTTAATTGGCGCATTTTTACTGGCAGATTACGCCCATTCGCCCAAACTGCAGCGTTATCAACTTGAACTCACCAGCTATACTGAAGGCATCGCCAAACCGCAATTGCTCAGCAAATATTGTGGTGACAACGTTATTACTAATCTGTATGACAACCGTAATAACCCTAACTATGGCATGACTCAAGCCTGTGCCCAAGCCAGTCAGCCCGCACAATTAATGAGTGAGGCGAAGCAACATTTTGCCAAAACCCAACAAGCCTTAGCGGCCGCATGGCAAGCCCAAGGCAAACAGCAACGCCAAACCGAGCTGGTTGAGAATGAAACCGAAGTGAATTTGGGTGGTGATAAACTCAGCAATCGCCAAGATTGGCTAAATCTTAACGCTAGCGGGCAACTCGATAGTTTAAACAACCTAATGGCGCTTAAAACCGATAAATTATCCCCCGCCGACCAAGCCAATTTCGCGGTGTCATTGCTTGCGGTCGCCGATGGCAATCGTCGTTTTGCCTACAATCGCCTATTTAGCAATCAGCCCGCCATTGCCAAACTGTTAAATCAATCGGCAAATGATGTTGCCAGTATCTATGACGCTAATAACAACCAACAAAAAGCCCTGCAAGCGAACAATTTACTGCCGTTAATTGGCGCGCCCACCCATTTGGGGATGCTCACTCAGGTGTGTATTTGGTCATGGGTGACGTGGGGCTTGCTATGGCTGTCTCGGCGTAAGCACTGGCTGGAAGTGTTACCGATAGCCATCACCGTGTGGGGGTTGGTCATTGCGGTTGTTAGCCATACAGTGATATTGCCGATGATGGTGGGGGGCGTGCTGTTTTGCGTCGGCGTGCTACTGAGTGTATTGACGATTTTTTCACCCATGCGTCGGTTGATGGAAAAATTCCCCGACAACCGTGCCATGCTATCATCTGCGTGGATTTATCCGTTGTTTGTAGGCTTTGCCACCTTTGGCTTGATGATTTTATTTGATTTAAGCACCCGTAGTTATCTGTCACTGCGTTATATTTTTCTCAATCATTTCAAAGATTTGTTTTGGTGTTTTGTGTTTATTAGCCTGGCTCGCCCGATTAGCAGTTTGCTGAGTTGGGGGCTTAAAACCCTCGTTGCCAATAACTTACTACACAGCAGTTGGGGCAATGTCAAATCCGCGATGACTAAAGCGCGTGTGTGGCTACTTGCCTTTGCGGTGGGCTATTTGGGCTTGGCAGTGTTGATTCACAGTGACAGTGCGAAAGTCGCTGAATTATCAAAAATTTGGCTGATGGTGTTTTTGGGTGTGTTTTTGGCGATTAACCAACGCGGTTTGATTAATCATCTGTTTTTCCGCTCCAAAAAAATGACCCTGCTGCTTGCTTTTGCAGTAGTGTTACCGTTTATTGCGCTGGGTATTGCCAATGAAAAAGGCACCATGCTGGTATTTTTGTTTTTGTTTACCTTTTTGGTGGGCGTGGCGCTATCCAACAGAATTTTCCAAATGGGCGGGCGGGGTTATATTTTGGGCGTGTTGTCGAGTACCGCGATTTTGCTTTTGCTGATGATGGTATTGGTGAATTTAAGCGGGTTTGATGCACGTACTGCCGAGCGGGTCAATGCGTGGGTCAATCCGTTTGTGGCGAGCAACGATCAGATGGCGATTTTGCATTGGTTTCGCGATAGTGTGCCGATGATTGGCTATGGATTTGGCGATATTCCGTGGTGTGGGTATCATTTGTCGGGCTGTCAGGGCGTGCCGCTACAGATGCAAAGTGACTATACGATTACCTCGGTGATGGCAGTGGTGGGTGTCGGAGCCAGTGTGGTGTTGATGATGGTGTATTTTGGCTGGCTGGCACTGATGGCTCGTCAGCAGATGGCGTTTGCCAGTGAGCAGATGAAATCACGGCTGTTGTCGGGTGGTTATTTTTTGCTGGCGTGGGTGATTTTGCTGTGGGTGGTGATTACGGTGTTTCAGGCACTTGTCACCATTTCGGGGAATTTAGGAATTTTACCGCTCACAGGGGTGACGTTGCCGTTTTTAAGTTATGGCACCAGTAACTTATGGCTCAATAGTATTATGCTCAGTTTGGCGCTGTTTCAGCCAAAGTTGATGTTGGACGGCAATAAACCGTAAACCGTATGCTCAATAACTTATTCAATCGTAGAAACGTCAAATTTTAGTAAGGCTTGCAAAAATTAAAGGTTCAAAATGACCGAAAACCAAACCCCGAAAGACGAAAACAGTCAAGAAACTATGAACAGTGGCAAGTTAGAAACTGTCCAAAACATAGGTTCTGACACGCTGTCACAGGACGAAAATGTCGCTGATTCAGTAGATGTTGAACAGATAACCACGCCCGACAATACGCAAGCAAGTGAAACAAAAAACACTAACAAAAAAATCAAAAACGACGGTAAAGTTGCCAGTTTTCGGGTTTCTCAAGCACTTTACAAAACCATTTTGACCAACTTACAAGTGATTTTGGTGGTGTTTGTTGTCGGTCTTATCGGCTGGCTGGCGTGGTATCTCTCGCCCTTAACCGCCTCAAATACCACGTACAATGCAGAGGCGAATGAAAACGCCGTGGCAGTTGTCGTTGACAACCTGGGTATGGCGGATGTGGTCAACCAAGCCAACAGCCAAAATACTAATACCCAAAGTGCAAACGCTAATCTATCAAGTTCGGTCAACGCCACGCCTGCCAAAACGTGCGATTTAACTCAGCCCAAAAACCAAGCCCGTTTTACCGACGGTATCAACCGAGTCAATCAAAGTCTGCTCAGCTTGTATCAGCAAAAACGTCTAGCCAACCAATACCAACTGCAAACTGCCAGCCTTTGGCAACAAGCCTGTGAGCAACATATCAACGAAGACGCGTTAGCCTTTGCCCTAAAAACGCTTGCCAGCCCCGACCGACTCTTGCAACTACAATGGCGAGAACAACAGCCCAATCGCCGCAATCAAAACGACCCCAATGTCGCCCATATGCCAACCAATTGGCTCACCCAAACCAACCCTTGGTATGGGCTACCGGGCTGTGTGTATATCAAAACCGCCAAAACGGCGGACAATCAAACAGGCTACCTGTATGTCGATAGTCGTGGCAATGCCATGACTGACACAGGTGACGTTGACCCATTAACCCAGCTTTGTAACAATCCTAGATTAATTCCGGTGTCGGTCAAATCCTTGTTGGCTAAATCATTGACAGGGGCGGCGACTTTACCAAATGCTCAAGCGGCTGACCCCAACAATGCTTTTACTAAAACCAAAAACGATATTCAAAACCAAGCCAATGGCGTGCTGCAAACCCTACAAGACAAACCCACGCAAGACCCGAAAAAACGGATTGCATCCACCAGCAAAACCGAGGTTGCTTTGCCGACCAATTTAGGGTTGATGTATAGCGAATTGTCCAACATTCACGCCAGCCATTTTGACCATCAGTTATTGGACGCTTATCAAAGCTACCAACAAAAAAATGATCAACGCAGCTGGTGGCAAAAACTCACGGCACCGCCAATCAATAGTATCAATGTCGATGGCTCGGATATCAAAATCGGCTACAACATGGCGTTAACCCTGGATCCCGCCGTACAGACCATCGCCCAGCAAGTGGCGGATTGTGTCACCAATAACCCCAATGCCGCGGACTGTAATAGCGTGCTATCGCCTACATTGCAAAATGTCGCCAATGGCATGTATGAGAACGCCTTGGTACGCAGTATCGGCATCGCGGTGATTGATGTCAAAACCCAAGGCGTGCTTGCTCTTGCTAGCGCTGACTCCAACTGCTACCGTGCCGATAATGGCGATACCACGATTAAGCCCACAGGTTGCCCGATACTGTGGAAAAAAGACTGGAGCAAGCAAAATCTCATGAACCATGCGTTATACCAAACCGTGTACCCAGGTTCGACCGTTAAAACCGTACAAGCATTGGCACTGGTGCGCGCCAATCCGCGGTTTAAAAATATGCAAACCCCTGAAGCGCAATATATCAAACAAGTGATGGCAAGCTCATCTACCGAAAAAGTGGCGAATTTTTTATATTGTCACCGCACGACCAGTGCGATGTCATTGCAACGTGACCGACAAGGCGTTTGCCCGGGTATGCCCGCCTTTAAAAAAGCCAGTGATGACATGGGCTGGAGTGTGAATTGCGCGGATAAAGGGGGAGTGAATTGCGGATTTAAAGATTTATTGTTTGGTAAAGCCTATAATAGCGACCCGATGCTACAAAGCCGCTATTTTTCAGGTGTGCTGCTCACCGATGGCAAGCAAGATTACACCACCAAACAATTACAATTTACCGAAAGCCAAGTGGCAAGCTGTGTCAAAGCCAATGGCGGACGTATGAACGGGGCGTGTCGTCAAGGGGGCGATATGCTCAATGCCAGTATGAACCAAGTGTTTGGGGCAGGTAATGCCAAAACCTCGGTACTGGGTGTGTCGGATATGTTTGCCAATCTGCTGATTGCCGATAATGGCGCGACCCAGCGTCGTGGCGTGCATTTAATTGAGGATTTGTGGGGCGTCAATCAAATTCCGCTGCGCCCTAAAGCCTGGCGAGGCGATGCCCAAAGTCAAGAAACATTGACCACAGCTACCAGCCAACTCGGTGCCATGCCACTGGGCATCAACCAATCTGACGCCCGTGGTGCGCTCAATTTATTATCAGGTACGCTGCTAGCAGGCACAGGCTTGGGCGGCGGCAACGGGACAGCTTTTACTGCCTGTAACCAAGCGATTGGTAGCTGTGCATGGACACAGGGCGTGATGGTGGGTAAAACAGGCACACCCGGCTTTAACTATCCAACCCGCCAAAACGGTCGCAGCTTTTATACCCCAAATGTCACCGCCAGTATGGTGGCAAATCTGTGTAACAATGCGGACATTCGCGCAGGCAAAACTCAGCCATCGGTGGCGTGTTATGCTCGTCCGTATAAATGGTTTGTCTATGGGCTAAAAGATAAAAATGGCAAATGGGATAAAGCGGTAGCAGTATTGGTTGAACGTAACTGGACTAAAAACGGCTTGGTCGATGACCCCCGTGATGGCATTAACCGAGCGGTACAGGCAGGCATGATATTAGCCAAACAGATGTATCAAAGCTCAGCGATTAGCCGTCCTGCAAACGCCAACCCACGGGCTGATTCAGTGGCTAGCCCAGTAACTGAGGCTACGCAAGCGGTTAAAAAAACACAAACCCATTAATCAAAAAGTTAATCATTAAGAGTAAAATATGGCTTACATCACCACCAACCACCGGTTTATCATTGACGACAAACACCCAAGCGATGTGTTTGATGAAATGGAAAATTTCTTTAGCCTATACACCACCGCCATTGATGACTTACAACGCGTGAGCGTTCAGCTTTCCGTGCCGACGAGTTTTGATATCACTGCCAATAAGAAAATCGCAGAAAGCTACCGACAATTTACCCAATCACTCAAATACACCATGCCTGATATTCATATATTGCCGGTTAAAACCCATGCCGCCCAAACAGCGGATGACGACGACACAGCCAGCGAAGCAGATAATTCAGTTATTTTGCTGATTCAACGGCTTGATGGCTATGCGCTAGATGACGAAGACGAAAACCCCAGTCTGTATAGAAGTGTGTTAGGGCGACTGATTCCACGATTTGCCGAAGAAAAATCTGCTACAGGACACTACCCTGAACGCGCCCCAATCACCTTGCCTGAACCTATCGAGCAACCAGAACCTTCAGCCCCGATACCTGTATCACCGCAGTATCCAACCCAGCCTGTTTCGCCACCACCACAGCCTGCTCAAGCTTATCAAATGCCTGTGCAACAGGTTACGATGCCAAACCAACAATCAGCAGTACCGCCTTCAAATCCCAATCCAGTGCCTACGGTTGTGCCGATGCAGCCGCCGCTGGTGAATACTGAGGCTATGCCATCTGTATCCTCTAAGCCACAACCTCCAAGGGTACAACCGCCAATTCAAACGCCAACAGCTGTGCTCAAGCCGATGGTAACTGTGTTGCCAAACATCCAAAAATCCGCCAAGCCTTACCAAGATTTATTGACCGATGCGATTATGGCAGCGGCGAAACAATGGGTGGATAAATCCCAAGTGATTACTCAAATCACCTTAAAATCCAATGATGGACTGACAACCGCGATGGTGGAGCAGTTATTTAGCAGTTTTAATCATGCCCACGAATCCACCCATACCCCGCATGATGCCATTGATTTGGTATCTTACGGCTATGAGGTGTTAAAACCCAAGCTTGCCACAATTGGGGTAAGCTTGTCGGACGAAGCGCAATTTGGGTTAAAAGCCAAAATGCAAGCCACGCCAGCTGATATCGCACGTTTGCAAAAAGGTGAGGTGTTTAGCAATGAGATTAAACTGGGTGTTAAATTCATGACTCAGAATCAGACTCAGCCAAACTCAAATCATCATATCGCAGCAAGCCCGCCCGCTTTTAGTGCTGCTAGTACTGCGCCACGCCAAGCGCAAAGCAAACTGCCGCAGTTGAACCAAAATCTACAGCAGATTGTTTTGACCATAAAATCTGTGGATGGGCTAGGGGAGCGCCAACAAAAAGTACGCGAGTTTCCGATTGTATTTGCCAGTCGCGAGGCGCAAATCGCGCATGCCTTACGTCTATTTGCCGCCAATGACTTAAAGTCTGCCAGTGGCGTGTATTTTGCGATTGTCGAATCTCAAGGACAGCTGCTGATTGATGAGATTGACCCCAATATCAGCATTACCCGAAACGGTCAACCTATCAAACAACATGATGTTTTGCTGCCCAATGATGTGCTAAGCATTAATCATGCGATAACTGTGCAGTTGTTGTTAACCCAATAAATGGGCGTAAAGTAAAACGACATCGATAAAGTGATTTTTAAAAATGATAGAGTTAACATGATAGAGCGTGGCATGAAACCCAGTAAGTTATATTTACCCCATGATAAGTCGTTTATGGGTGGGCGGCTTATCGATTATTTGGCAGCGCATTTTTCTCATATTAGTTTGGCAAACTGGCAACGACGATTTGACAGCGGTTTAATTAGCCTTGAGCGTGGTGAGCTGCTCAAACACGATTCACCCTATTTGGCAGGGCAAACTATCTTGTATTATAGGCAGGTTGAGAATGAACCCATCATTCCATTTGAGCCCAATATTCTTCATTTAGATGAACATTTACTGGTGGTCGATAAACCGCATTTTTTACCCGTTACACCGTCAGGTCACTATGTCAGCCAAACCCTACTAGCCAAATTAAGAAATCATCCAGACTTACAGCAGTTAGCCGTGAATGATATTTCACCCTTGCATCGGTTGGATAAGGACACGGCAGGCGTGATGTTACTATCGGTTAATCCAAGTAGCCGCGCTTGCTATCATGCGCTGTTTGCCGATAGACACATACACAAAACTTACCACGCCATAGCACCGACTCGCAGCGATTTATGTTATCCCTTTCACATCCATTCCAGACTTGAGCGTGGCGAGCCGTTTTTTTTGACCAAGACGGTCGAAGGCGAGCCCAATGCGCACACTATGATTGAATTGATTGAAAATAACGGGGCGTTTAGCTTATACCGATTAACCCCAGTGACAGGCAAAAAACACCAACTGCGGGTGCATATGGCAAGCTTAGGTATGCCGCTGTTAAATGACAATTTTTATCCCACTGTTAATACTGTCAAGCCCCAAGGCAATAGCGATTTTACGAAGCCTTTGCAACTGTTGGCAAAATCTATCGCGTTTATTGACCCATTGACTAACGAATTAAGGGATTTTAATAGTAATTTGAGTCTAAATTAATCCAAAAAACAAATCGACTAGAGATAAAACTAGGTAAGGTAAGTTATGCAAATGAATGATTTTTCACAGGCGATTAATGTGCTACAAGCACGATTTGGCAATCAATTATCGACCAATTTAACCACTCGTGAACAGCACGCCCACACTATGAGCTGGCTACCCAATGAGCCTGCCGATGCTGTTTTGACCGCTCACAACAAACACGACGTCGCCGATGCCGTCAAAATTTGCAACGAGTATAAAATGCCTGTGATTGCCTTTGGTGTTGGTTCATCGGTAGAAGGTCAGCTTAATGCCCCTCATGGCGGATTGTGCATTGATATGTCTGCGATGACCGAGATTTTGCAGGTCAATGAAGCGGATTTAACCGCCACCGTACAGGCTGGCGTGACTCGTGAACAGCTCAATCATCATTTGCGGATGACTGGGCTATTTTTTCCCATTGACCCTGGGGCGAATGCCACGCTTGGCGGTATGGTCGCCACTCGGGCGTCTGGCACGAATGCGGTGCGTTACGGTACGATGAAAGATGTCGTGCTGTCGCTTGAAGTCGTCATGCCAAACGGTGAAACCATCCACACAGGCTCACGAGCCAAAAAATCATCGGCAGGCTATGATTTGACACGGCTGATTATCGGCTCGGAAGGCACGCTTGGTATTGTGACCGAGATTACGGTGAAACTGTTTGGCGTGCCAGAATGCACAGGCTCTGGGATTTGCCATTTCCCAAGCATTGACTTGGCGTGTCAAGCAGTGATGACAACCATTCAATACGGCTTGCCAGTGGCTCGCATTGAGCTACTCGATGCTGTGCAGATCAAGGCATGTAATGCGTATTCCCAATTAACCTTAAAAGAAATGCTAACCTTGTTTGTCGAATTTCATGGCACAGAAAATGGCGTAAAAGAACAAGCCGAATTGTTTGCAAGTATCATTGCTGAGTATCAAGGGCAAGACTTTGCGTGGGATACTGCCGAAGATAAGCGTAAACAGCTTTGGACGGCTCGCCACAATGCCTATCACGCCAGCCGAGCATTACGCCCAGAATGTGGCAGTTTATCGACCGATGCGTGCGTGCCAATTTCGCGCCTTGCTGAATGCGTCACCGAAACGGTCAAAGACATCGAAAGCACAGGGATGCTTGCCCCGATTGTCGGTCATGTGGGCGATGGCAATTTTCATGTGTTGCTGCTCATCAATATGAAAGAAGAAAATGAAGTGAAAACCGCTGAAGGCATTTTACATCGCCTAGCCGAGCGAGCGATTGACATGGATGGAACTTGTACAGGTGAGCATGGGATTGGGCAGGGTAAACGTAAATATATGGATAAAGAACATGGCAATGCGATTTATTTTATGAAAGCGATTAAAAACGCCATTGACCCAAACAATATCATGAATCCTGATAAAATTTGGTATTAATTATTGATTTCATGATTATCTAATCATAATTATTTAATCATATTTTTGAGCTGTTCACTGGCAAGTTTGACATCTTTTTGTCCCAAAATTGCAGAAACGACTGCCACGCCGTCAATCACACCATCAGTGGACGTTTCGGCAGCTTGCAGCGCTTGTTGTAAGGCGGGCAGGGTGGTGTGATTGATGCCACCAATGGCGACAATCGGCAGCGTTACCGCTTGCCGTATTTGTGTTAAGCTCGCTATGGTAACTGTTTGGGCATCGGCTTTGGTGGATGTGGCAAACATCGCGCCAACGCCCAAATAATCTGCGCCGTCTGCTTGCGCTTGGATGGCTTGCTGGGCAGTGCGCGCGGAAACCCCAATGATTTTATCTTTGCCTAAAATTTGCCGAACCACGCCACACGGCAAGTCACTTTGACCGATATGCACCCCATCTGCCTCAACTGCGAGGGCGATATCGACACGATCGTTAATGAGTAATGGCACATTATAGTGGTGGCAAATCGCTTTGATACGCAGCGCGCGCTCATAGAACGCTTTGCTAGCAATCGATTTTTCTCGAAGCTGCACCAATGTCACGCCGCCCAATATCGCCTGTTCAACGGCTTGTTCAAGCGTTTGCTGTTGCAGGCAATTGCGATCTGTGACCAAATATAGCCGATAATCAGCACGGTTATGCATCATGTTTGCCTTCCAATATCATATTGACATGCTCAATGCCATCTTCAAGGTAATAGTCACCTTGTATACAAAAGCCGAGCGCTTGATAAAAGTGTATCAGATAAGTTTGAGCGGCGATAAAAATCGGCTGGCTAGGGTAGTATTGCTGGCAAATTTCAATGGCTTTTTGCATCAAATCACGCCCATAATGGTGACCGCGAAAATCGCCAACCGTTAACACGCGACCAATCGCGACATAACCCAAATAATGATAATCGGGTGGGATAATCCGCGCATAACACGCCAGACTATTATCAATAAAACCCTGTAAATGCCAACACACCAAGTCGGTATCATCAATTTCTGGATAGGCGCAATGTTGCTCTACCACAAACACCTCACAGCGCGCCTTAAAAATGCCATACAAGGCTTGTGATGATAGCTGTGGCAATGAATTGAGTTGAAACGTTAGCATACGAATAAATCAAACAGATTGAACATCAGTATTATTTTAGGCTGGCTTGGCTGTCGATAGTATGCCATTTGACCATTTTTTTACCCAATAACGGCAAGCAAAACGAAGGCAACTGATACGCGCCAATCAGCGGTAAAAACATCGCACCCATAAACGGCGTGGTGATGGTATACGCCAATAACACATTGCGGCCACCGCACGCCAGCGCAGAGATAATGGCGTTTTCATAGCCAAAGCGGCGGTATAAAAAATAAGCAGAAAAGTAAAATACTAACGACAAGGCAGTGCCCAAACCAAATAAGCTTAACGCCTGCATGGGATTGGTGTCAAAGGTATGTCTAAAGCCCGACATCAATCCAAGCGGAAACATCATCAGTAGAATAATGTTAAACTTGGCAATTTTTGGATAATAAGTATTGAGCTTATCACGGGGAATATATTGGCGTGCTGCGACCGCCAAAATCATGGGGGCAATAATGTAAATTAACAACCGCTTAATATACAGGACAAAGTCTAAATGGGCATCCTTGCTGCCAAGTAACCACAATATCACCAGTAAGCTAACAGGCATGACCAACGTAGCTGTAATGGTCTTTGCCATGGCTAGCAATGCATCAAAACCAACTGCATTCACAATGGCGCCCGTACCAAATAGCGGTGCGGTGGCTGACAGACCCGCGATAGCCAACAACAAATCACCACGGACACCCAATAAATAAGCAATCAAGGTCATCGCCAAGCTCATCAGCGCACTTTGGAAGATGGCAAATCCCCAAACGTATTGGGTCGTCATGCGTCTAATTAGCTGGGTTTGGTCAATGTCCAACAAGGTAAAAAACATCAAGAAAAATAAAATCTGCGGCAGCAGCCCAAGGACAAAATGCGACAAGTCAGGAAATATAAATCCAATCACACCAAATAATGGCATAAAAATCGTACTGTGACGGGCAATAAATCCAATCATGATAAATCCTTGGCGATTCTAATGTAAACAAACGATAAATAATTGAGTGAGCATACTACTCATTATTGATTGATAAATGCAAATGGTTTTGCTGCTAATTGTCATTTCATCATTAAATTAATCACAGTGCCATACATCTCATTTTTAACGCCGATAGCTTTTATTTCGCATAATGTATATTATGTTAAATAAAATAATTCAAACTAAACTCTAACTGCTACTCAAACCTCACTGTATCTGCTAACGGTCTTTTACAGCTTGCAATGCGTTATCAAGATTTTGATTCACTGTCTTTTCTATCAGCGGTAAAAAACTTTTAAATAAAAACCCAAGCTTTGCTTGCATATCAAATACTTTATCATCCACTGTTAACGTACCTGTCACACCGGCACGAGAAAAATTGACGCGTATTTGCTCATCACTGCGCACTACATCGCAATGCATTTTATAGTCTTTTTCTGCTGAGACAATCCAGTCTTCGGTTATCTTAAAAGCTTGCGCTTTACTAATGCCATGCTCACGATGAATGACAAAATTACTCATACTTTTCTACTTTTTCTACGCTGTCTTGGGGTTTTAGCTGTCTATTTTTAGTGGTCTGCGTTCGCTGAATTTAGGTTAGCCCTTCAAAACACGTGCGGGTCACGATAGCGATAATCTCATCATCGTCATACAGCTGCGACGAGCGTAAAAACCCCAGTACAGGGTCACAAGCTCTGGCATATAAGGTATATAAAATTGCCAGTCCTGGTATGTTGCTTTGCAACTTGCCCTCTGCTTGCGCTTGCTCAATCCATTCACCGATGCTATCTGACAACATGACCAAGTTGTTGGTGTAATCGTCATTGGCAATTAGCAGCTCGCGCAGCTGGGAGTTCTCACTCGGCAGATTTGGCATTTTTTGCGCCAGTTTTAATCGCATCGCCCACTGTGTCAGCGCTTTTAGCTTATCGATGGCGGTTTGGTCGGTCGCGTTTAGCTGATTGATGACCTCAAGCGCTTTGTGCATGATATCAACCAACGCCGCCATGCCTAGCGCTTCTTTACTGGGAAAATGTCGATACAATGACGCCTTGGCAATGCCTACCGTATCAGCAATTTCATCAACGGTCATCGCGTCATAGCCTTTAGTGGCTAACAAATGGTTGACTGTCTCAATAATCAGCGACTCACGCTCTAGCATCATTCGCTGTTTAAACGTTAACTTTTTCATCACAAGTTTCTAATGTTCAGGTTTCTAATATTTATGAGGTTAAAATTTAGCTAATATTATACTACAAATGTTTTTATGATACTTATTATTTGATTATATACCAGTAATTATATTTTTATACTAAATAGTATAAAACCTATTGCCAACCATCCGCTACTCTTTTATAGTATGTGGTAAGCCGTTTTCAAAATTTTGTATTGAGTTGTTATATTGAGTCGCTATGATGCCCGCCCCCAATTCCTCAAAGCCATTATCTATCGTCATTACAGGTGCAACCTCAGGCATCGGTTTACAGTTGGCGATGGATTATCTAAGCCAAGGGCATGAGGTGTATACGGTGGGGCGAAACAGGGATGTTTTGTACACGTTGGCAGCGATGGGTGCAAAAACGATTCAGCTTGACTTGACCGAGTATGATGCCGTGATGCAAGCATTTAGCGACATTAAAACGCTGGATTTATTCATCGCGGCAGCAGGTATTTGCGAATACATTGACATGCCAAACTTTGATTCGCGGTCTATCATGAGGGTGATGAACGCAAATTACGGCTCGTTGGTGCATGCCATCGAAGCGCTACTACCCGCCCTCAAGGCAACTAAAGGTAAAATTGTCACCGTCGGCTCGGCTTCAGCTTTGGTGCCCTTTGTGCGTGCAGAGGGGTATGGTAGTTCAAAAGCGGCAATCCATTATCTGAGCAAAACCTTGCAAATGAGCCTGCAACCTTATGGGGTCAAAGTGGCTTTGGTAGTACCGGGCTTTGTCAAAACGCCGATGACGCTGCAGAACGACTTTCCAATGCCTTTTTTGCAAACCGTACAGCAAGCCAGCCAAGCCATTCAACAAGGGATTGCCAATGATGATAATGTTATTGAATTCCCGCAGACATTGGTACAGCCCTTAAAGCTGTTGGCGCAGTTACCTGATGCAATATGGCATTTTGTGGGCTCAAAACTTTCTCATACAACTTAATCATTTGACTTATTTGACTTGGCTTTAAAGGTATAGCCGCACATGGCAGTGTTTACAAAAAAATCCCCGCACGCTACTCACACAGTCCCCAAGACTTTAGTGGCTAATCCTATAGTAGCCAAGCCTACTAAGCCAACTATTACCGCACCAAAAATTGCCATCATTGGCAGTGGGGTATCAGGGCTAACATGTGCGTATTATCTCAAAGACAGTCATGCTGTGACGATGTTTGAAAGCAATGATTATCTAGGCGGGCATGTCAATACATTGGATGTCAGCGTTACCGAGCGCTCACTTTTTGACAATCCTTTTTTTAACAACCCGTTTAGACCATCAACGGAAAAAGTCGCCATTGATACAGGGTTTATTGTATTTAATGAGCGTACTTACCCCAATTTTATTCGCCTGCTTGATGAACTCAATGTGCCATTTCAAAAAGCTGAAATGAGTTTTTCAGTTAAAAATACTTATATTAATTTTGAATACAATGGTCACACTTTAAATAGTCTGTTTTCTCAGCGTCGCCATGTGCTAAGCCCTCGATTTTGGCAATTTGTTCAGCAGATTTTACGCTTTAATCGCGAGACCAAATCACTATTAGCAAATTTTCGCCAAGCCGATAAAATGCAGCAAGCAGCTTTAAGCCAGCAAACACTCGGGGATTATTTAGACAGTCATGACTATGGCGAGTTGTTTAAAACCAACTACTTGGTGCCGATGGTGTCAGCGATATGGTCGATGGGAATGGAT
This sequence comes from Faucicola osloensis, assembly GCA_019353055.1. Taxonomy (GTDB): domain Bacteria; phylum Pseudomonadota; class Gammaproteobacteria; order Pseudomonadales; family Moraxellaceae; genus Faucicola; species Faucicola osloensis_C. Next base: position 335,018 of record JABAHL010000001.1, on the reverse strand, counting down.
GACGCCAAGCGTTTTCCCCTACTCTTTTTTGTCCAGTTTTTTGATAATCATGGTCTGCTAGATGTGGTCAATCGCCCACAGTGGTTTACCTTGGTGGGCGGCTCAAAGCAATACGTCAATGCCTTAATCACTCGGCTCGCTGCAGCAGGTACAACCCTGTATATCAATACCCCAGTGCAATCGGTCACGCGTGGCAAGGATGGCGTTAGCATTGAATTTATTCATCAGGGTAAGCGTCAAACCCAAGTGTTTGATGACGTTGTATTTGCTTGCCATGCCGATGTAGCAAGACGTCTACTAGCTGATATCACTGAGACTGAATCGGCTATTTTAGGGGCTTTTGAGTATACCGATAACGAAGCGGTTTTGCATACTGACACCCAAGTTCTACCCAAAAAACCGCTGGCTTGGGCAAGTTGGAATTACGCAATAGATAAACCCACCGCGCGCGTGGCTGACCAAAAACCTATATTGACGTATCACATGAATATCCTTGAGCGATTGACGGCAAAACATAACTATTTGGTGACGCTTAATACGCCGATTAATGAGGCGCATGTCATCAAACGTGTGGATTATCGCCACCCTGTATATGACAACAAAATGACCGATGCCCAAAAACGCTGGCATGAAATTTCAGCGAAGCGGCATACCCATTTTTGTGGTGCTTATTGGTTTAATGGGTTTCATGAAGATGGGGTAAAAAGTGGCTTGCGGGTATGCCAAAGTTTGGGGGTGAATATCGACATTTTGCTCACTACCAATACTACAGCTGCCACAACCGCTGCACAAATCAAACGGCTGTCTAAGCCAAGCAAACCGTCGGTAAAATTTACCGTATCAAAGTTACCAAGCCACGCTGACAAAAAACTCGCGGTGGTGCAACGACGGCAAGTAACCGCCACGACCAACCATGCGTTTTGCCAAAACCTAGCGCATGATGGTTTGTGTAACACCCCTCAAAGGTAAATCATCATGACATTTGCCCATCAAATCCTGCAAGGTGTGACTTGGCATGCCAGACAAATCCCTACCCGTCATGAATTTCATTACCCCTATCGGTTTTGGGCGGTCAATTTAACCAAGCTAGCGGACAATCCATTACCTAAGGTCAATATTGGCGCCAATGATATACCAACATGGTTGCCCAAATGGCTGAAAAAATGGCTGAAAAAATCGCTGCAACAATCATTGAAGATCCCTCTGCTATCACAGCACCATTGGGCGCTTTATCAATTCCATCAAGCAGATTATTTTGCTGTCAATCGATTAGACGCCTCTTTAGACAACCGTCTAACCGCTTCGGTAGGACAACCTGCGCCATCGGCTAGTTTATTGGTCAAAGCCCAACAAACTTGGCAGCAATTGACTGGCAGTCAGCCGACTGGCGAGGTGGTGGCTTTGGTCGTGTTACGTAATATGGGTTGGTATTTTAGCCCGGTTAATTTTTATATTGGCTTTGATGAGAACCACCAGCCCAGCCATTTTTTGGCAGAAGTCTCTAACACCCCTTGGAATAAACGCCATTACTATGGTTTTTTACTCACAGGTGAAAAGACCTTGTACCAACATGACAAAGGCTTTCATGTATCGCCTTTTAATCCTATGAATCAGCAATATCATTGGCGTGTTGAGGTTCACCCTAAACGCTATGCATCGGCAAATGACAATCCTGAGCAAAATGGCTTTGATGTTGTGATTGATATTGGGCTGACAGATAGCCGCGGCAAAGTGTTTAACGCAGGCGTAAGTCTTAAAGGCGTTCAATTGGACGAGGCTTCAGTGATAACGGCGATTAAGCGCCGACCCTGGATGAGTGCCACATCGCTACTGCGAATTTACTGGCAGGCTGTTAAATTATACGTGCTAAAACGTGTGCCTTATCAAGCTTATAACCAACGTTTACCCCAATAGTTAACTGAAATTTTTTATGGGAATTGACTATGACACCGTCTTCTTTAGAGGCTAAAAACACTGCAACTTCTCACCCGTCAAATCACCTATCAAAAGGTAAGGAGACCTTGGTGAAACGCCGTCAATCCGATTTAGCCAAGCGGCGCTCGCTTACGGATTGCCTACCCTACCCAATTGTTGAACATCTGCTCACGCCCGTTCAACAAAGTGCGCCAAAAGCGGCACGGCAAATAATATTTTTATTGCTATCAAAGCTCAAACAGGGTCATCTAACCGTGATTGAAACCTTTCATCAGTCTGACAATGTAGCGACTAAGATAGCGAGTAAGGTAGCGACTCATAAAACCTTCGGTGTTAGGGTGATGAATACTGAGCCTGTAACACAGTCGCCAGTGAGCGATACACAACAAACGCTAGGGGAACAAATTGGCAATCATCCTTTGGCAGTGACACTCACCATCCATTCACCAAAGGTGTATCAACACCTATTAACAGGCGGTTCGATTGCTTTTGCTGATGATTATATTGATGGTTTATGGCAAGCCGATGATTTAACAGCATTTTTACGCTTGATTGCCCGCAATTTGACCCTCGTCAATACCATCGAAGCCAAATTTGCCAATTTGACCAAACGCTGGGAACACCGCCAACACCGCAATCGGCATAATGATAAACGCAACGCCAAATCCAATATTTTAGCCCATTATGATATTGGTAATGCGATGTATGCATTATTTTTGGACGAGCGCATGATGTATTCATCGGCAATTTATCCGACACCCTCATCAAGCTTGGCGGCAGCACAAACCCACAAGTTGGCAAAAATTTGTGAATTAGCTGAGTTAACAGCTGACGACCATGTTATTGAAATCGGCACGGGCTGGGGTGGGTTTGCTATTTATGCCGCCACCCAATATGGCTGCCGTGTCACCACTACAACTATCTCAGACGCGCAGTATGAAGAAGCCAAACGCCGCATTGCCGCTGCCAATCTAACCGACAAAATCACCCTGCTAAAACAAGATTATCGTGAGCTTAGCGGCAAGTATGACAAGCTGGTCAGTATTGAGATGATTGAAGCGGTGGGTCATGAATATTTGCCAGATTTTTTTGCCCAGTGTAATCGACTGCTCAAAGATAATGGGCTGATGGTATTACAAGCGATTACTTTTAATGACCGAGGTTATCAAAAATATTTGCATGGTGTGGATTTTATCCAAACCCATGTTTTCCCAGGGGGGTGTTTATTGTCTAACAGTGAAATTCTCAGCCAAGCGCGTGACCATACCGATATGCAAGTAACGTCACTGGTTGATTATGGCTATGACTATGCCCGTACCTTGATTGATTGGCGCTATAACTTTATGCAGGCGCTACCGCAGCTCAAGGCACTCGGCTATGACGATGCGTTTATGCGTTTGTGGCATTTTTATTTTGCGTACTGTGAAGCCGGATTTTTGGAAAAAACCATTGGCGTGGTGCAAGTACGCCTTGAAAAAGCCCAGTACCGTTAACCCAATTCGCGCGGCAACGGGTTCATGACAATTAATACAGGACACAAGGATTTAGCAATGGCACCATTAAACTATCTGTGGGTATATCTGATCGCCGTCATGGTATTTTTGGGTATTGATGCCGTATGGCTTAAAACCATGACCCAACGCTTTTATGCACCGCGCATTGGACATCTACTCAGTGAATCACCCAATATGACGGCAGCAGGCGTGTTTTATCTATTTTATGTTTTTGCGCTTTGCGTGTTAGTCATCTACCCGCAGCTAAAAGCTCACGCATCATTGGCAGTATTGGCAGGATATGGGGTGGTCATTGGGCTGATGGCATATGGGACGTATGATTTTACAAGCTTAGCATTACTTAAAGGTTATGATAAAACTGCGGCACTGGTTGATTTCATTTGGGGCGGCTTGGTCACAGGACTAACTTGCGTGATTGTGGGCGTCATCTACAAAAACTGGTTGGTGGATTAGCCTTAAGCTAGGTACCCAACTACAACCCTAATACAAGGCTAAGGCACAATTTTAAGGCGGATTTAAGGCATGATTTCTTTGCCGTCCCAAGCCCAAATTTTGCCCGAGTCTTTGGGGGTGAGCTGATGCAAAACCTTAAGTAAACTTTGTGCTGAGAACGCTGGGGTAAATAATTTACCTTCTGCCACATTTTTTTGAAAGGGTCTGGATAACTCACTGTCTACCGTGCCGGGGTGCAAAGCAACAATAATCGCGTTGGGGTTTTTTCGTTGCAGTTCGATGCTTAAATTTTTAATGCCCATATGTAAACTTGCTTTTGCCATTCGATAACCATACCACCCGCCCAAGCGATTATCCGAAATACTCCCTACCCGTGCCGACAATACGGCAAATAGCGACTGCGAGGATTTGTTTAAGGCGGGCAAGGCGTATTTGGCAATCATCATCGGTAATACCGCATTGACATGGAAATATTGATGCAGCTGATCGGCTGTGATATCACGCAGCGATTTCTCAGGCACGATGGGTTGAGTGTCGATTTTAGCGTCATGTAATAACCCAATCGTCACAATAACACTGTCCAACGCTTGGGTGCTACTTATCTTTTTGATAACCGCGGCGATAGCCAGTTCATCATTAAAATCAAGCTGATGAGGGACGATATGAGGGTGGCTAAATGCCGGGGGTTTCCTGGCAATGGCATGAATGGTGGCATTTGGATAGGCGATAGCCAAACAATCACAAAATGCCTTTCCAATCGCGCCAGAGGCACCAAATATGGCGATATGTTGCATACGCTACTCGCTTTTTAGTAATTCAATCATCGCTTTTGCCAGTTTTTGACCACTCAAGTAGGCAGACTCGACATCACCCTTAAGTAGCCAGTCCCCACAGACACCGATGTTTTGGTCGCTATCTAGTAGATAGCCTAACTGGTGGTCACCTGATTGGGGCCTAACCGCTTCGCCTGTGGCATAGCGCCAGTGGTGTATGTCTTTGTGTGTTGCAGTCGATAAATCGATACCCAATATTTGACTCGCCGCTTGTGTCAAATGGTTGATACAGGCAGTTTTATCTTCCTCAATATGTCTATTCGTCCATGCTGGGGTACTATGAATCACAAGGCTATAACCGCCTTCGCGATGGGGTTTTGCACTATTGACGATAATTTTATCGATATACTCACTCTCGATTTTGGCATAATCATAGTCTAAAACCAGCGGTGTATCAAATCCCAGCATCAGCACACTACAGGGCATAAGCGCATATTTATTCAACACTTTGGTATGTAGCGATGTTTGAGCAAAGCTTTTTGCTTGTTCTACAGGCATCGCCGAAATAATCCAATCAAACTGACCCAATGTTTCACCCTTGTCACTTAACAACTCCCAACTATTAAAAATCGGTTGATGGTCAATGATAGAGGCTACCCTAGTATTGCGCTGCACAGTTAAGCCACGGGCGAGATGTTTACCAATGGCATTCATGGCGGGTATGCCGACATAGTAGTCAGAATAGCAGTCAGAGACTTTGGGCATAGAGTGTGGTTTGGTAGATACAATGGGGTTATCGGGGGTAGCTTGGTCAACTGCCCATACTGCAATCACCCCTTCAGTGAGTAATTGATTGACAAAACCTTGAAAATCGTCGTCACTGGCAGTAAACGCGGCAACACCATGATCAAAATAAAATGGTTCGGCACGGCGCGTTGCTAGTCGCCCACCGATGCCACGGGATTTTTCAAAAATCACTACGTCGTGCCCTGCTTGTTGCAATGCTTTACCACAAGTTAATCCTGCCAATCCTGCACCGATAATGGCAATTCGTTTCATAGTTTTACCCGCTCTATACGATTTTTGAAAGTTAAAAAAATAGCGATGACTTATATCACCGCTATGCCATCAGACCAATAAATTGTTGGCTACTATAGCTAAAGATAACTATGAATCAAGACAACAATTTATCGGCGATAACTTTATCTATGATAACTTATCTTTTTGGCAAAATGACACGGTCAATCACATGTACCACACCATTGCTCGCTTTGATATCTGTGGTGACAATGTTGGCAACACGTCCATTGGCGTCTTGTAATTTACCATTTGAAGTCACCATGACGTTTTGACCTTGTAAGGTTTTAACCATACCTGGCTTGACATCTTTTGCCATCACTGTGGCCGGTAGCACATGATAAGTTAACACAGATTGCAATAACGGTTTGTTTGCAAACAATTGCGCTTTGGTCATACCGAGCTCAGCAAGTAGATTGGCAAAGGCAGCATTGGTCGGCGCAAATACGGTGATGTTTTTAGTGGTCGCGACGGTGTCGGCTAAACCTGCGGCTACCACCGCTTCAACTAATATTGAAAAATCTGGATTTGATTTTGCTACATCAACGATGTTAGCCGCGTGCATCGGTGCATGAGCGGTATGGGTTGGCGTCGTGGCACAACCGGCTAATAACGTGGTAGAAATCGCCGCTGCTAAGAAGGCTTGTTTTAACATACTTATTTTCCTTATTTAATTATGATTGTTGGAGAAAATACAGGTCAGCTTTTTAAGCTAAATTAACTTTAACTGATAATATTAGAATTTTCAATATATTTTTATACTAAAAAGTATAAAAAATACTATTTATTTTAATATATACTATTGGGTAAAATTCATTAACAACAAAAGCGACAATTACTGCATAAATGTCACAGTAACTAGATTATTTTCCGCTACAATTTATTTCTTCACTTTGGGCAACGCATAAGGGCAAAATTATGTACGTTAATTCAAGTACGCAATCACCGACCGTAGCAGTTATTGGCGGTGGTTCAGCAGGTTCTACGATTGCTATACGGCTGGCAATGGCGGGCATCCATGTGCATTTGATTGAAAAAAATGCCAGCCTTATCAACGCCCCGCCTATGTGTCATCTGCATGCAGGTGGCAATTTGTACCGCGAAATCAGTGATAAAGATTGCCGCATGTTGATGCGCCAATGTATTGATATTGCCAAGTTATATCCAGAGAGTATTGATGTGCGCCCCACCCTCATCACGGTGCCAAAACGCGATAACAATACCGCCACTGACTTACTGCCACGTCTTGATATGTTAACGGCTTACTATCAATCATTGGTTGATGCTGACCCTAGTAACCAAGTGTTGGGCAATGTCCAAGATTATTATCAAGTGTATGACAAGCAGCAAATTCAACAGCTAATTCAATTAGAAGCTAAAGACATTCCGAGCACCACGGATGAGTGGGTTGTGGCGGCTCTTAAAGTAATGGATTTAGAAAAACTGCAATATCCCATCATTGCGGTGCAAGAATTTGGCTGGAATATTTTTAGACTCTCTGCCAGTGCTTTTTTACAATTGCAGCGCTTGCAGCGCGCGCAGGTATATTTAAATGCCCAAGTTAATGATTTAAAACGTCATGGGGATGGCTGGCAAGTGTCATTTACCGATGAAAATGGTGAGGTTCAGCATATCTATGCCGATTTTGTGGTCAATGCTTGCGGTTTTAGAACCGGTATTATTGATGACAAAGCAGGCGTGCATATCAAACGCATGGTAGAATTTAAAGCTTCTTATATCAGTGAATGGCGTGATTATAAGGGGCGTTTGCCTGAGATTATTTTTCACGGTGAGCGTGGCACGCCCAATGGCATGGCGCAGTTCACCCCTTATCCTGACGGGTTTTTTCAGCTGCATGGCATGACCGAAAACATCACCTTATTCAATGATGGGTTGACCAAAGCCACACAAGAAAGCAGCCAACCGCCCATTAATCCACAATACCTAAGTTATATTGAAAACGGCTGGGAGCCAAACGCACTAAGAGAGCGCACCCAAAACGCCATAGATTATGTCAGTGAATTTGTGCCAAGTTTTCGAACTGCACAAGCAGGAGATAATGCGTTATATGGTGGGCAGCAAGTACCGAGTGATGATATTACCGTGCGCGTCGCGGATTTGCAGGTGTTTGCCAAGCTGCGTTATGCGGTGGCAGAAAATGTGAAAGCCAATTCTACCCTAGATGTGGCGGATAAAGTCATGGATGCGCTAGTTGATGCCAATTTAATAGAAAAATCTGCTTGCAAGCGTCCCAACTGGCAAAAAATTGATGTCAATGAAGTCAATATCGTGGCACGCGATATTGCCAAAGCCCGACATTACCCGTTACCGATGGCAAAGGTCAATCAACGGTTAATAGTTTGATGGATTGCTTGATTATTTGATTGCTTGGGTAATAAAAAAGGTAGAAAAAATTCTACCTTTTTTACTTTCTTTTTTACTTTATCGTGATTAAGTAACAGTCTAAGCAAATAACCCTTGGGCATATTGATCGCGGATGACTTTTTTATCAATTTTACCCACGCTAGTTTTTGGCAATTCAGCGATGAATTTCACATCCTGCGGAATACCGTATTTTGGCAAATGACCGCGCTCATACGCTTGCTGCGCAATCGCGATGATGTCTTCGGCTTTGGTGTCTTGATGATCGGGTTTGAGCACAATCAATGCCATCGGGCGCTCACCCCAGCGCGCATCAGGAATCGCAATCACAGCAATGTCTGCAACGCTTGGGTGTAATGACATGATGGTTTCTACTTCAAGCGAAGAGATCCATTCGCCCCCCGATTTGATGACATCTTTTAGCCGGTCGGTGATTTTGACATTGCCTTTTGCGTCCATCCAACCGATGTCTTGGGTGTGTAGATAACCACCTTCCCACAGCTCATTGCCTGCGTCCTGATTTTTGTAGTAACTTTGTGTCAACCAAGGTGAACGCACCACGATTTCGCCTGTGGATGTGCCATCGTTTGGCATACGTTTGCCGTTATGCCAGATTTGCAAATCGACCAATGGCACTGGCGAGCCTGACAAGCAGCGATGCTCAATTTGTTGCTCTTCGCTCATGTGTTGGAATGTTTCATCAAAGCTGACAATGCTGATAATCGGACAAGTCTCTGACATGCCATAACCCGTAGACACTTCGATGCCGCTGGCTACAGCCATTTTGGCAAGTCCTTGATTAAGCTTAGAGCCGCCGATGACCATTTTTAAGCCGTTGAGTTTTTCTTGGCGTTTGTTGATTTCACCCAGTAGCATTTGCAAAATCGTTGGCACCCCATGGGTGATGGTGACTTTGTGTTGTTGTACCAAATCAACCATGGTGGAAGGCACATAGCGACCTGGATAAATTTGCTCTAGCCCTAGCATGGTTGCGACAAATGGAAACCCCCAAGCATGGACATGGAACATCGGTGTCATTGGCATATAGACATCCGAGTAGCGCAGCCCTTGACCTTCGACATTCAGCGCACAGCCAATTGCGACGACGAGCGTATGCAGGACGATTTGACGATGGCTAAAAAATACGCCTTTGGGATTGCCGGTTGTACCGCTGGTATAGAAGGTTGTGGCAATGGTGTTTTCATCAAAATCTTCAAACTCGTACTCATCGCTAGCTTGTGCTAGCAGGGCTTCATATTCGCCTTGGGCGTATGGGGGCATTGGCGTGTTGTTATCATCCAACCAAATCACATGCTCGACCGATGGCGCATCTTGGGTGTGGCTTTTGATCATCGGCGAAAATTCTGAATTTAACAGTAGCGCTTTTGGCTTGGCATGATTGATGGTATATAGCACTTTGTCTTCTGACAAACGCACATTGACGGTTTGCAAGATATAGCCACACATCGGAATGGCAAAATAACATTCCAAATAACGGTGTGTATCCCAATCCATGACCGCAACCACATCGCCTTTTTGTAGGTTTAAGCCTTTTAAGACATTGGCTAAGCGATTAACACGTTTGAAAAACTCATGATAGGTGTAACTGGTTTTGTCGGCGTAATGGATTTTTTTGTCGCCAGAGACCACTTTGGCGCGAGACAATAAATTTTTGATAAGCAAGGGAAAACCATAAGCTTGGTCGGCTTGTAGGTAGTTTTCGTGTTGATTTAAAATAGCCGTCATAGAACATTCCTTTGTTGTGGTATAAGCAACGAGTCAATCAAATATTGCTCGTCTAACTTTCCTGTGAGTACTTCCTTGTGAATATTGACTATATACGAGCGCTATAACCAATACAACAAAAAATATGAAACTTTCCAGTTCAATATGTTTCATATTTTTACGCTTTTTTTACACTTTGGTGAAAAAAATTTTATTATAGGATTTTGATGTACTGCCTTTGCTATAATGCGCGTTACATATCCCCACTGAACGAAAAAATATGACCCAGCATTTTTGTTTGCCTAGCGATATCAGCCCTGAACAATTTTTAAGCGAGTACTGGCAAAAAAAACCACTGCTAATCAAGCAGGGCTTGCCGCAATTGGTTGATATGTTTGAGCCAGACGATATCATCGGGCTTGCCCAAGATGAAGACGCCACTGCCCGACTCATCAGCGAAAATAACCAGCAATGGTCACTTAAAACCAGCCCTCTTACCGCCAAAGATTTTCAAAAACTGCCAAAACATTGGACGGTGCTGGTGCAAAATATGGAACAATGGTCGCCAGCGCTTGGCAACCTATGGCATGCGTTTGATTTTATTCCACAGTGGCAACGTGATGATATCATGGTGTCGTATGCGCCCTCAGGTGGCAGCGTTGGCAAGCATTATGACAATTACGATGTCTTTTTGGCGCAAGGGTACGGCAAACGCCATTGGCAATTGGGCAAGTATTGTGACCAAACCACCCAATTTGAAGCAGGTCAACCGATTCGTTTGATGAATGAGATGGGCGAGCTGATATTTGATGAGGTGCTTGAGCCAGGCGATGTGCTGTATGTGCCGACCAATCTCTCCCATTACGGTGTCGCCGTTGAGGATTGTTTGACTTTTTCGTTTGGATTTAGGCGCCCTACCCCATTACAGCTGTTCGATAGTTTGGCAGATGTCGCTACCCATTTTGATGATTTAGCTATTCCCCTCAAAATCAACCAACCCTCTGCAGTTGCAGGCGAGCTGTCGATAGCCAGTATTCAAGATATTAAAGCGCAGCTGATTGCGCTGCTAAACTCTGGACTTGGCGATGAAATAATCACTCAAGCGATTAGCGAAACGGTAAGCAAGCGTCAATATGAGCTGATGCTCCCTGACACGTATGCCGATATTGATGAGATACAAAGCGCCTTGGCAGCGGGTGCGGTCATCATGCAAGACATGTCTAGCCGTATTATCTTTACCCAAACCCAAGCGGATTTAAAAACTCAAGCAAAAATTTATGTCAATGGCTGTGCCATTGACGCGGACGATATGCCAGCAAACGCGCAATCACTCCTCATTCGGCTCGCCAATGGCGAATCAATCGATGAGCAAATTTTGCAAGCAGCCGATGTCGAAACTGATATAATTTGTGATTGGATAGAAAATGGCTGGGTAGTGATTGATTACCCTGAAGAAATCATTGGATAACGAAAAAATATTATGAGCTATTATTTTGGGTTTACCCCTTCCGTCGAATTGAGCGCTACCATTGATAAGGCGTATGAACTGATTGCTAGCAAAAGTAGCGAACGTTATGACGTTTATCGCGATAAAATCACCCAGTTGACCAGTAAAGAGCTGATGGATGCGCTACTAATTAAATTAATCGAATCGCTACCCGATGATTCAGAAAGAAAAGCGCATTTGATTAAAACCGCAGAAACCATTGAAGCGACTAGCGACAAACTGATTAACACACTATTAAGCCCTACAAAAAATGAAGATGTGCTACCCAGCTTTGATTTTTTTGACCAAAAAGTGTTAAAAAACACCCAATCGGGTGAGCGTCGCATCTCAGTACCGCTGAGTGACGAGCTGGCAAAGAATTTACTGGCTACCATAGAAAACGTCCAAGCAGGTAACGGGCTTGAAGAGCAGCAAAATTTGATTCGGTTATTTAGCGAGCTAACCAAAGCCTGTTTGCAGCATTTTTTGGTCGATTTTACCAAAACGCTCAATTTAAATATGCTCAAACGCGCGGCAATTCCAGTGACCGATGGCATCATTGTAAAAGTAATTGACATTGCCCTACGCCGTTTAATCCCACAAATGCCGCAAGAATCGCTTGAGCGTTTTACTAAACATTACCAAGCGTTAATATTTAACGATTAGTTATTGCTAACCGTTATTATTCAATTAGCTAAGACTGCGTTACAATAGCCCACTTATTTTTTTAAATTAATAGGTCCACCATGAATCAACTTAGCAATCAGCAAATCGAAGAAGCGCTACGCAATTCTGAATGTCTTATCAGTAGCTTTGAAGTGAGTAGTGCTTATGAGCGTTTGGCAGCCAGTGTCAACCTGCACTATGCAGGTCAAAATCCCATTGTGATGGTGGTGATGAATGGTGGGTTGATTCCAGCAGGTCAACTACTTACCCAGTTTACTTTTTATCATCGTATGTACTATATTCATGCTACCCGCTATCGCAACAACCAAGGCACCAATGAACTTGAGTGGAAATTCAAACCTGAAATTGATTTGGCAGGTGAAGATATTTTATTGATTGATGATATTTTTGATGAAGGCATTACCCTAAAAGCGGTGGTGGACGAGCTGGCAAAAGAAAATCCAAAATCTATCCGCACCTGTGTGCTACTCAATAAACTCCATGACCGAAAAGTACAAGAGTTTAAAGTCGATTTTGTGGGTCTAGATGTGGCGGATCGCTATGTGTATGGCTGCGGTATGGACTATCACGGGTATCTACGCCATATGCCAGGGATTTATGCGTTAAAAAATGTGTAAAACTGCTTGTCATAAATAAAAAGGTATCATTAGATACCTTTTTTTATGGCGTGTTGTTAAGATAATCAAATTGTAGTTGTAAGCCAGTTTGTCGCACCGCTTTTTGCGTCACCGCTAACTCAAAATTTTCTTTAGCGCTATATATGGATAAGGCGGATTTACTGCGCGTCACCGCTGTATAAATCAGTGCTTGGCTTAGTAGTCTTGTATGGGCTTTATCAATACAAATGGCGACCGTGTGAAATTCTGAGCCTTGTGACTTGTGAATGGTCATCGCATACGCATAGTCACAACTTTCACGGCTTAATCGCTGGATGGGTATCACTTTTTCTGCAAAACACGCGTATAACTGCCCTTGGTACAACAGACAAATCGCAATATCGCCATTGAATAACCCCAACTGATAATCATTGTTTTGGATAATAATAGGCAAACCGTGATAAAAGTAAGCTTTGCTTCGAGTAATCTTGGAAAACTCGGTAAAAGCTAGGCTCATCTTTTGGTTGATTGATTGGGTGCCCAATTGTCCTTGATGACCTGCACACAGAATGCGATAACTATCAAATACCTCAAACAACCCTTTTCGATTATCCGCTTCAAAAATATTGACGGGCTTACTGTACCATTGCTTCATAAGCGCAAAAAATGGATGGTAAGGTTTCGCTAATTGGTTGAAAACAGCAGGCAAACTCGAAGACGCATCAATTGGGTAAAAAGGAATATTGGCTGTTTGCTGTGTTTTATCAGCCAAGTCTGATGGATTTTCACTTTGAGACGGCTTGATTGATTGTAAATCAATGGGTTGTAATAATCGCTGGATTAACTTTATTTTTTTAGGTGCAGGTAAATTTTGCTGAATAGCGAGAGCGAACTGACCGACAACTGAATTTGAATCAAAGCGTTTTGATTCGGTCAATTCCGTGATATAAGGCTGCAAACGCGTCACCGCGCACAAATCTGATAGAACCGACCCCGCATCTACCGCAGCCAGCTGGTTTGCATCACCCAACAAAATCAGCCGACCCGTGGGTTTGATAGCATCAACCAACTGACTGGCAAGCTCAAGCCCTAGCATGGACGCTTCATCTACGATAATCAAATCATCGGGTAATGGATTTTTGGCGTGATAGCGTGGTGTGCCATCACTACCAATACCCAACAGTCGATGTAAGGTTTTTGCATTGTCCAAAGTGATTTCTTCATCTTGCAAACTTTTTTGCAAGCTTATTCGTAATGACTCTTGCATACGCTGCGCTGCCTTCCCTGTAGGTGCAGTCAAGGTGATAGATAAAGGTGGTAAATTAGGGTCCTGTTTTCTTTTATGCTCGTGCTCCTTTTGCAGCGTGGTTACCAGCTTCGCCACAGTAAAAGTTTTGCCCGTGCCAGGGCCACCGATAATGATACTAAGTGCGTGTTGGCTTGATTTTTCTATGGCAAGCTGCTGCATCACATTGGGCATGAGCGCCAAACCGTTATCGACCTCTTGTGATGCAGATATAGCATTGAATGCCGCCACTTTTCTATGGGCAATTTTCATCAACTGTTTGGCTAACGATTGTTCTGCATACCATTGCCGATGCAGCCAAACAATGTAGCTAACTTGCGTTTCACTAACTCCATCAACTGTTTGGGCGAGTTTTTGAAGAATGATAGGTGTATTGGTATCATGGTTGTATAACTCATCCTCCTTCACCCCTATCACGCTTGCCCAGTTATCGTCCGTCAACTCTGCCATAAGTGATTTTTCATTTTCATTGTTAACCGTCATCTCATATACGGTATGACCTTCTGATAGTTGTTCATTGATTTGGTCAAAAATTTGCAAGATTTTCGATTTTTCTTTGGTGTTTTTTTCATTATTTTGATTTTCTTTGCTTAGGCTATTCTTATTGGTTTCTGTGTTAATTAGCTGTGATTTTTGCTGCTTGCGGTATTGAATAAAATTGGCTAATTGGGTTAATTTAGCGGTTTCTTCAGTTGTAGCGGTTGGCGCAGTCGTGTTTGTTTTCATAATAAATTCTTTATGCGTAATCGTTAATTTTAATTGTCATTGGGATAGCCGAACATATCATCGAGTGCTAAGATAAAGGCATTATCAAACTGTTTTACTAGCTTCCCACAGGTAGCGTGTTTGGGTGACATACCGCGTAAAAAAGCATACTCGACCGCACCCAAATGGGTGTTGATATCATAATTGGGTAGTCGTAACTTTAAATAGCGATGCAGCGCTACTTGGTAAATGCTTGCTTGTAACCAATAACTATGCGTGGTCATCGCGTCATATAATGCCGCTGGGTTATAACTGTCGAAATCACTGCCAAGATAATTGCTTTTATAATCGACGATAAAAAACTGTGTGCCGTGCTGATACACCAAGTCAATCTCCCCTTTGAGATACTGCCAAACCATGGTGTTGACTTCTTGGCTCTGCAATTGCAGTGGGATATCAAATTGATGAAACAACGTGTTTAAGTCGCTAAATGATAAATGCTGGTTTAAGCGTAAATTAAACCCTAGTTCAGCAACTTTTTGGTTGTATTTGATATTAACCAGCGGCACTGCCGAAGCGGCTAACGGTGTATGGATGATGTCATCTAGCCAATCCACCAACGCGACATAATCAGGCTGCAAATCATTATTGTTGATATCGTGCCAGTTGCCATACTGCCCTGCACTACTCTCTTTTGTAGAAAAATAATTTCTCGGCATTTGGTAGCGTCTTAACGTGCGATCCACCATGACTGACCAACGTTTTAACTTGTCTGCTCTGGCATCTTGCTGTTGTGGCACTGCCAACTCAGGGGTTTCATTGTAGTTATTGGCGATGTCTTCTAAAACACTATGTAAAAAAGTACCCGGGTTTGTGCCTTTTTCAAAGTTAAATCTAATGGAATTAACCTCGTTACTTGACTCCCCCGCTAGCCTACTATTGGGGATAGGCAACAAATTGGTTTGCGCCGCTGACAAAATATCATCATCTTGCCTGTCTTCGGCATTAACCACTGTGTCAACGCTGGTATGGTCAATATAACGAGACAATGCGGTAAAACTGGTATTCGCCCATCCTTTAAAGGTATCGATGGTGATGACTTTGATAATTTCATCGTAATCAATCTTAGTGTTAGCAGCATTTTGCTCATTTTGCCTATTTGCTTTGGGTGTGAATTTTAGCTTTGAGTTATAGTATTTACTTAGGCTATTTGAATCTATAATACGGGTCGTTTCAGTCAATGTTTCTTTGACAGCAAATTTTGCTAAATCGTCCATGAAAGGCGCCAAAGCAGAATTTTTAACCGCAGATTTTTTGGCGACAGTCACAAGATACACTTGTTCTTTTGCGCGGGTAAGGGCAACGTACAATAATCGCAGTCGTTCTTCATAAGCAGATTGGTCTTCAATAGCGACATAATTGATTGGGTTGATTGGATTGTTATCGGCTATTTGGCTGGGTAACGCGGTCAATCGGCGGCTTAACAGCGGATTATCATTGTTTTGAGTCAATTTTTGAGTGAATTGGGGCGTTGCTTGATAGGTGGTTTGTATACCATACAGATATAACGGCGCGCCATAAAACTTGGCTTTACTCTCCCCGGTAAATCCAACCACAAACACTATCGGAAACTCCAAGCCTTTAGACGCGTGAACCGTCATCAGTTGCACGCCTTCATCAGATGGCAAGCGCTGCTGCGTTGACCAATCTTCTTTTGGCTGCTGCTGCACTTGGGTGCAGAACCACTCAAACAGTTGATGCTCGCCTACCTGCCCATTGAACTGGTCACTAATAATATCTAACAACTGGCGCAAATCAATGAGCAATCGCTCGCCATTTGGATGTTTGGCAAGGCGCTGCCAAAAATTGAGGGTGATTTGGCTGGGTAAAGTAAGGGGTTGATTGAGCAGCCACTGTATCGCGACCAAAAAACTGTGTTTTTGCCACAATTCACTGGCGGTCAATACCAATTGCTGAATCTCAGCCAGACTGGTGTTTGTTGACGCTTGATGAGGGTGAGCTTGTCCTTGCGCCGCTTGGGTGTTAGTTTGATTAAGCGCATCATACAACTGGTTGATTTGTTCAAGGGTCAGCTGAAAAAAACTAGACAACATCAAGGATTTTAATTTTGATTCGCTAAATGGCGTCAACAGCACGCTTTGTAAGGTCATCAAATCAACACTCATGCTATCGCCAAAGACACTTTGACTGCCGCCTCTGACCGTCGCAATGTCATGATGATGTAAGCGTTTCTCGATGGTATGAAGTTCACTGTTTTTGACTGCCAACACACAAATATCACTCAGCGTCAAGCCACGAGTCTGGTAGCTTAATGGCTTGCTATCATCAAATAAATCAAAAATTTGCGCGGCAATGGCATCGGCATAATCCACCGTTCTTTCATCACTTGATGAGATGATGTCAGTCGAGGAGTCAGTGTTATTCGGGGATGCGGTGTCATTTGAGGTAGCGCCATTCTCGGCTACTGCCACCACTTGCTGACTATAGGGCGCTTTATATTCGATAGCAATATGATTGAACGCAGGTAAGCTAGTAGCTTCATTTTCCGCCGCATTAGCGACAACCAGCTCAGCGGTTTGGCGCGTCGCAGAGATTTTGCGATAATAAATTTCACGCCCCATAAAATACGGCTGTTGGTTGACAGTAGGCAGCTGGTCGGCTTCATTTGGGTCAATATCTTGCTTGCCAACGCCATACCAGTGATTGAGGCTATCAATCAGTGCGGCTGATGAGCGATGGTTTTGGCTCAGTGACTTAGGCTGTTCTGGAAATAATTTTTTTAGCGTGGTGTAATTTTGTACGTCCCCGCCGCGAAATCCATAAATTGCCTGTTTGGGATCGCCTACCAACAGCAAAAACTGCGATGGGGTGTGATATTTTTTTCCATTTGATTTTTCTGCTTTATCTGCTGTCTCTGGCTCAAAGTCTTGTAAATAAACCCTTTGAATCAGTAACGCTTGTTCGGTGTTGATATCTTGCGATTCGTCAATTAAGGCAATAGGATACTGATGGCGAATATAGCGCGCTAACGACTGACCTTTTTTGCCTGATAACGCATCATTTAACCGCGCCAATTGTAAGGCAAAGGTCGTTAGCCGCTGTGATTCTAGTCGTTTTGGTAGGTGGGTACGCACGTAACGGCTGATAAACTGGGTAAAGTAAAAATTTACTTGTTTAAAGTAATCTTGCAAGGCTTGCGTTTGTTGGATAAGCTGCCAAATGTTGTCCACGATATCAAAGGATTTGAATGTAGCGCTTTGCTGTTCTTTTTTGCTATTAAAACCTTTATTGTTGACGTATAAATCTTCAATGCCTTCTAGCACCTTAGCTATATTGCCAACTTTATACATAGCAAAGACATTGGTAATGTCACCCGTGCTGAGTAAATTTTGCAGATTTTTAATTTCGTTAAAGTGTTTATGAAGTTTATTGCTAGCACTAAACCCTTGGGCTTTACGAAATTCGCTATCAAAATATGCCTCAAACCCACTATCATTATCATCTGCAATCGACTGCATCAGTGCCTTGATAGTAGTGGTATCAAACGTTGTCAATGGTACAGTATCGATGTCAGCGGTATAAAAATTCAGTGCGCGATTGACCGCCTCGTAGTAATCAGCAACCGGTAAAAACACGTTATTGTCAAACATCATCGGATACAATTCAGGCATATTGGCATTGACCTGCGCCATAAATGCCCTAAGTTGGTCGTGAATCATACCCTTGATGATACCGCTGACATCATTACTGATTTGCACCTCGGCAGAAAACCCCGTTTCGCTACTGTATTCTCTTAGCCACTTTTGACACAAACTATCGAGGGTGCTGACAAATAAGCGATCAAGTTGGTTGAGCGCCAATGTGGTGCGCTGCAGTGCGATACGAAAATTGACGGTGTTTTTGGCAGGTTTATGGGTGTTTTCACTATCCTCGGCGGTTGGCTTTGGGGTGCTTATGCTTGCTTTCGGGCTTTCTTTTGGGCTTACTTTTGCGCTTGCTGCAGCGGCTACATCTACTGGCAAACCAAAGACTTGTTTGGCGACCCAATCGATTAAGTGTTTATTGATAGGGTCTTGGTACTTACCCAGTAAATTTTTTTGTGCCGCAAGCGCTTGTACCTGCGCAATAAAATGTGCATATTTTTGTACAGCGATAGCTTTGCTACTATCCAAATCACTGTCGTTTAACGGTGTAAATGTAGAATGATTAATCATTTGCAGCAATTGATAAAAATCTTGCAAACGCTCACGAATCCGCTGGCGCATTTCGGCGGCGGCACTTCGCGTAAAGGTCGTGGCGATAATTTTTTCACACGGCTGCCCCGCTTGCACGATTAGTCGCAACATCACGCCCGTCAGCGTCCATGTTTTGCCTGTGCCTGCTGAGGCTTCAATCAAATGACGCCCGGTCAATGGCAACGTGACAGCAGGCGGGAGTAAAGACTCAGCGTCTTCTTTAATGCGTGCTTCGTCGATGTTTGTTTGAGTGTTTGTTTTGATGTTTGCCTCGATATTTGTTTCGATGTTTGCGTTAATGCTTGGGGTATGAATATCGTGTTTCATAAGATTTCTTTGATAAAAATGCATGTCATGCTTCAATGAGTTGGTGCAATTCTTTGACCATCGATAACATAGGCTCATAAATCAGCGCCCCCAACGTCTGGGCAAACCCAATAACCACCGATGGTTTATAATCGCCGATTAAATGCTGCCAAATCGGATAGTCAAACTGGTTCACATCCACAAAATTAAAATTACTGTCTTTTAACCAATCACCTAGATGCTGGCTGGCTGGTGCCTCTGGCTGTTTTTGTTGTTTTTGTAAAAATGACAGGCAAAAAGCGGGCGGTACAATGGTTACCACGCTATCGATGAGTTGATACACCATCACAATATCCTGCAAATAACCACAGGCTTGCTCACAAGGGATGGCAGGTAAATACACGGTTTTTTTATTGCTAAACTGCCACAGCGAAAAGCCATCATTCGCCTGTGCTTGTTGAGCCGTGGTGCGGCGAAGTACTTGCCAACATAAATGATGCAACCAAAATTGCAACAGGTATTTTTCTTTGCCAGAGGTTGGCAAATAATTTAACCAATAGCTGGGATTGGCAGCTGCTGCAACCTTATCTTCACTTGATTGATACGGTTTATATAATGGCAGGTTGGCAGTGATAACCCAGCTTTCTTTATTGTCTATCAGTCCCGCTTGTTTATCCAGCGCCAAGGCGCTAATGGCGATTCGCTGCTCTTCACAGGGGGTTAACGCCGTTGCCACCCATTGGACGACCTCGTCGCTGTTTTGTATATCTAACGCCCCAAATTTGTCTGAATAAAAATCCCCTAGCAACTTTGTCTCAGTAGCCTCGAGCTGCTTACTGATGGTTTTTAAGTGATGAACAAAGTCCTGTAAATCTTTTTTGAGTTGTTGCTGATTTTGCTGCAACGATTGATAGCGGTTCACCCCGGCTGGTAATAACTCATTGATAGCGATGTTGATTGCTTGTTGAGCCATCGATTGTCGGGTGATTGATGTTTGTGCGTTTGCTGCCAGTTTCATCTCGTTGCTATGAATATTGTGAGTATTATGGGTATTATCGCCCTTATCGGACAAGGCTTGGGCAAAAAAAGCATCTAACAAAGATTTACGCAACAGCCAGCCATCTAACGCATCCAAGGTTAACGATTCAAACTCGTTATCATTGTCATTTCTATCATTGTCACCACTATCATTGTCACCTTGGGCAGGGATAGCAATGTTTTGTGCTTTGACAAAGGCTTTCGCAGGGTCGGCTAAGTTGCCAACGATTTTGCTTAAATTGACATAATGCTGCTGCGGCTGTTCAGGTAGGTTGGACAAACGCTGTTTTAGTTGTTGCCACTGCGATAGCCAGTCAGTTAGCTGCTTTGTATCCCAAACTTGCACGATTGGCTGAGTGGACGTAGCGTTTTTATCTTGCAGCGCTGTATAAAGATTGTGCCAAATTTTGGCAGGTGGGTACAGGGCAGTTTTTGACAGCTTGATTTGCTGGTCTAGAGTAGCTGTGGTTTGTTGTACATCAGCGGATACCCCCTCGTCATTAATTTGCTCGGGACTTTGCTCAGGACTTTGAATACTTTTATCTTTATGCTCGCTTTTTTGCTCGTTTTTTTGCTCAGCTTGCGGCAATTCAAAATAACTTTTATCAAATGGCAAGGCGGCATGATGGGTGACCAAATACGCTTTTACCCATTGTTCAAAGTTAGCTGACTGGGAATTTGAGGGATTTTGAGAATTATTGCTTAGGCTATTTTGGTCGTTATTGGGATCAACAATAGCGTCGTCACTTGCCATTCGGTTTTGTAAAAAGTCGAGTAATTCCTGTACGGGACTGGCAGGTAAATGCTCGTGGGTATCTGTGGTACTTTTACCATTATAAAATATCCAGCAGGCTTGCTTGGCGCACAGCAGCGCATCCAAAAACGCGCCTAAATCGTCATCTTCTCGAAATCGGTCACCGCGAATCGGCAACCCTGCCTGCATCAAATTATAACGGTTTTGCTGCTCTTGCTTTGGAAACTCAGATAAGTTTAAATTAAGCATCACCACCAATTTATACGGCAGGCTGCGCACTGAACCGATACGGGCAAAAGTAATCACGCCTGAGGGCTCGGCACTTACTTGCTGATTGATAATCGATTGGGCGATGTTTTCGAGTACAAAAGTGAGTTTAAGTGGCAAATTCTCGGTGTCAATTTGCTGCATTGACTCGGTAGGTGGGTTGAGATTTTTTGCGGTTTTGCTTGTTAGCGTAGCGAGGTATTTGCTATTGGCTTCGATATTTTCTTTTAGGTCATTTTGTGCGGCAAAAATGGCGCGCCACGCATTGGTTTGATTAAATAAGCTAAATTTTTGCTGAATCAGCTTTTCTATTTGGCTTAGCCAGTCACGCAAGGTTTTGACGTCATTACCTAAGTGACGATTGTCATCCAACGTTTGATAAATATCACACAGCACAGCGACGATGTCGGCATCTGCCATAGTCAAGTTTGTCAGTGGTACAAATTTCTCTACCACGCCAAAGCTATTGGTATACTCCCCAAAACTGACCACCGTGGCTTTGGGCATCATCACGCCAGCAACCAAGCGCTCAAGCGCGTAAGCAAAGGTGTATCGATAATCATCATCGGCGGCACTTAAGGTTTGCTGCAAATGCAGCTCGTCAAACCCGCGAATAAATCCTGCCTGAGTCAGCAATTCACAAGCACGGGTCATCTGCTCCAAATTAAGCCCAAAGCTTTCATATAGCGGTGCTAGCATTAACCAATCAAATACTTCGCTACGCTGAAACCGAGCGCCTGCCCGATTGAGCAGCGTGTAGTACCCTGTAATCGCTTGCCAAAGCAGGTTGATATCTTTTGCCACCACGCCTGTCACTTTGGCGGGCAACTGATAGCCATCGCCGCCCACATGTTTGGGGAACGTGGCTTCAATGATGTTTTGGTGGGTTTCGATGTCGGGCAATAATACCAAAATATCTGACAGCGCCCGTCTATCCCAAGGATCGGTGGGAATCTGCGATGGTGTGGCTTGCATATCGCTATAATTTAGCCATCCGATAATCATACTGCGTAGCACTTCAAGCTGGCGCACTATGCTATGACAGACATGAATGGCAATACTGGTATCAAGTGGTGTGGGTCGCCATTTTTCCACGTTTTCAAGTTGCTTGTTGGATTCTTGCTTGAGTTTGTCTTTGATGGCTTTGTATAAACCGAGCGTGGATTCAATATCTTTTAGACCATTACTTTGAATATTGGCAAGCTGCTGCTGCAAAAGCTGGGTTTGCTGCAGGAGATTTTTTCGGCCATCTTCACTCGCTGCTTTTGCTTTCTTTGTTTCATCGCCTTTGACCAGTTTAAGCATGTCATTGATTTTGGCGGTGGTTGCGACTTCTTCTAGCATTAAGATGTCATGTTGGATAAATTCAAGTAACGTATTGGGCGGCGTGTTATCAAAATCATCTTGCCACAGTACATTTTCATAGTCATTACCCGATAAGCTTGCCAACATGGCAAACACTTCACGCGATTGTTTGCCAAACCGTGACAACAAGGTATGACCATAATCTTTTAGATACCAAGCGTCATGCTTGCTGGCATCGTCTTCCATTTGCATCTGCATAAGCCAGTTTTTATCGACAATATCAGCCCAAAATTGCTCGGACGGGTTAAAGTGTAAAATGGTGACGTCGGTTAGCACCCCTAAGCGTTGTAAGTCCAATAACTCTGTCGGCGGTAACTGCTGCAAAGTAAATAAAAAGATGTGCTTTGGTAACTTGCTACGGCTGATGTTGCGGATACGGGTCTCTGAATGGTTTAATGCCTGCCAAAACTGCTGATGGAGCTGCTCGCGAAACTGGTAGTCATCATCAAACAGCTGCCGCCATAAAAATCGCTGCGCCGCTTCTAACTGCTGGTAGTGCTCAACAAGCCAGTCTGGTGTCTCGATGGCGTTGGACGCATCCCGCCCGTTTAAGCGGTTATGCAGCGCATCTTTTTTGGCAATCATGTCACTCACCGCGACAGGCTTGTCTTGCCCCCAATTACTGAGCCACTGCGGACGATAGGTCATATAACGATTGAGCATATTTGCCATATCACTGGCTAGCTGCCAGATGCGCTGATCTTGGGTTTGCAATTCAGCACATTGGCTAATCACGTCATTAGACAGTAGCGATTGGTTATTCGCCCAGCTCAAACTGTCAATGGTGGTGGGTGTATCAGATGCAAAACCAGTCGCATTTGGACTATCTGCCTCTTTGTCTTCAACCAGCGGCGATAAAAATGGATAAAGCGGATGTTGCGGCTGTTCCACAATGGCTTGTCGGTACTGGGTTAAATAGCCAAATATTTGCCACTGCATGACGTTTTTGGATAGCATTGCCACCTCTGGCACGACTAATATATCGTCGTCCTCCGAGATGCGCGCATAGGTTCTTAAAACCCGCTGCATCAGTCCCAAAAAATAGCGACCCCAAAATTCAGTAGTCACTAAGGTACTGATGCCTGCCTTATCTGCGACTTGTTTTTTTAACCACTCCCCCATGACTTTAGAGGGCACAATCACCTGAAATGGCTCAAAAATTGAGCCTTGATAACTGGGATTTTTGTAGGCGTTTAACAGATGGTCAAATAGCTTATCGACTTTATTGCTTTGTACAATCGTTAGCATGCAGTAAATACTCGAAAATTTTTATAGATAGTGAGTGGGTCGCTCAAAAAATTATACAGCAAAAAAAACACCTAACCATCACCGCTCAATGAAAAAATCACCCGAATTGCCACAGTCGCGACAGCCAGTGTCGCCAGCAGTCTGTAAATCTCCCTAACTCACTTAACTGTCATGCATTACAAAGTATGTAATCCAACGCAAGTAATATACAGCTAGCAAAGTGATAAACTTATTCTTACGTGACTCATGAGTATATTTTTGGTTACGTTTCACTCTTAAGTGTTGTAAGCCATTTGGTTTACTTATAATATTAAGCTTAGTAGGTCTAACGTATAAAAGAAAACACATATAAAAGAAAACAACAAGGAGACGACCATGACAGACAACAATAACGCTACACCTACCGATAAAACTCACTTAGACAACGCCCAATCTGATGTTGCCAATGAAGCGATGGAAGGCATCAATCGTACCGACATCAACCAAGATAATGCGAGCACTCCTACCTCTAAGGGCTCAGATGAATCGCTACTTGATATGTTACATGAAGCGAAAAAATTCGAAGGTGAAGAATAAGATAAATTCAAACGGTTAAGGTCGCTACTTAGCCGTTTTTTTACGGGTTAATAAATATACTTGATAAGCCAGCGCTGACGATAATACAATCACAATGGGTAACATCAGCGTCATGTATTTATAGTGGATATAGCCCAAAGCACCTATTACCCCGCCCCCGCAAAAGCTGTACCATATCATCGCTTGAAACACGAACATCTTTTTATTAATTGGTCTACCAGCCAGCCAATTACCCAAGGCTGAGCCCATATCTGAGGTCAATCCTGTCAAATGGGTGGTGCGAATCACCGCACCGCTATAGGTCGCGACCATCGAATTTTGCAAGCCGCAAGCCATCGCGGCAAACACCTGCCCCCAAAACGACTGATAGCTAAATAAAATTAGACTAATGATTAATAAACTTGCTTCAATTAACAAAGCGTTGCCATAGCGCTTACCTTCTTTTAATGCCGTACTACCCACCACAAAGCCACTGATAACTGCCCCAGATAAAAACGATAACAACACGATACAAACCATCGCCATTTGCTGGTAATGCTGTTCTGCCAATGCTGTGGCAAATAGCGTCACATTGCCCGTTACATGCGAAGCAGATAAGTGCGTGAAGCCGACTAATGCGGTGCTATTGATACACCCTGCATTAAACGCCAGTACGCAGCCACCCCATAAAATCCACTTGGGTAATTTATTAATCATTAGATACCGCCATTTATCAGTCTTTAGCTGACTTGCCAAACATGTTAAGCCTGACAAAAAATGGTAAGCTTAACCAGACGGCTTTGCAATCCCTATCCAAACACTAATCAAAAAAAGTAAGTAAAAAAACAGCAAGTAAAAAAAAAGAGCAACCATGGTCGCTCTTTTATCCACTACCCGCCTGAAAATTAGTCTTCTACCTGCATCATCACTTGTTCAGAGAGTGCCACGGTATTAAAACCCGCATCGACAAATAAAATCTCGCCGGTGATACCAGACGCCCAAGGCGATAATAAGAACATCGCGGCATTACCGACTTCTTCAATATTGACATTGCGCTGTAGCGGTGACATTTTGGCGTTGGTGTCGAGCATTTTACGAAATGATTTGATACCGCTTGCCGCCAAGGTACGAATTGGACCGGCAGAAATCCCATTGACACGGATGCCATCGCTACCCATTGAGCTCGCAAGGTAACGAATGCTCGCTTCCAGACTCGCTTTGGCTAGACCCATGACATTGTAGTTTGGCAACACATGGATACTGCCTTCGTACGTCAAGGTTAACAGCGAGCCTTGGCGTTTTGCCAGCAACTCACGGCTGGCTTTAGCAAGCGCCACAAAGCTGTAGCTACTAATATCATGGGCAATGGCAAAGCCTTCACGGGTGGTCACTTGGGTAAAATCACCATCTAGCTGATCAGCAGGGGCAAAACCAATGGCGTGCACGACCCCATCAATGCCCTCTGGCCAGTGTGCAGCAACTTGGGCAAAACACGCTTCGATTTCGCTATCTGACGCCACATCACACGCCAATACCTTCTCTGCACCAAAAGTTTCGGCTGCCATATCCACCCGTTTTTTCATTTTTTCATTCGGATAGGTCAAAATTAAACTCGCGCCTTCACGATGTAACGCTTCTGCGATACCCCAAGCAATCGATAATTTACTGGCGATACCGGTAACAACGAAACGCTTCCCTGTTAATAGCATGGTTTTTCCTTATTTTTCAGTGAACGAATATGCACTATAATAGCTCAAAATTAGGGGTTAATTCTAGCAAAAAACCCAAACAAAGCAAATTTAGTGATTTTCATGGCGTTTGTGACAAAAATCTCTTTACAAATAGTGGTAAAGCGTTAAGCTATGCCTATTTTTTTAAACTTAAATGTTATCATGACTATGCCTGCAAATTTTGACGAGATTATCCAACAAAACAGTGATGCCTACCGCACCCTCATTGCATCAACAGGGGAAGACTTAACACGTGAAGGACTGCTTAATACCCCAGAACGTGCCGCTAAAGCCTTTAGTTTTTTGACCCAAGGTTATCATCAAGATTTGGTCGAAATTACCAACAACGCGATTTTTCCAACTGACAATAATGAATTGGTCATGGTAAAAAATATCGAGTTTTATTCGATGTGTGAGCATCACATGTTGCCTTTTTATGGCGTGGCCCATGTGGCGTATCTGCCCGATGGCAAAGTGATTGGACTGTCAAAAATGGCACGTATCGTGGATATGTACGCCCGACGTTTGCAAATTCAAGAAAACTTAACCCGCCAAATCGCGCAAGCGGTGATGGATATGACAGGGGCAAAAGGCGCGGCGGTGGTGATGGATGCCGCGCATATGTGCATGATGATGCGCGGTGTGATGAAACAAAAATCCGATACTCGCAGTATGTCACTACTGGGCGAATTTAAACACAATACCGAGGCAAGACAAGCGCTATTAATGGCGATTCCAAGCGCTTAATACCTAGACTTAGTGTCTAAACTTAATACCTACACTTAGTACCTAAATAGTCAACCTAAATTAACTAGTTAAAAAAGCCCCAGTGACGTTACTGGGGCTTTTTTATATTCAGCCGATTTATAACGGGCATGTAGCGCTTTTCTATATACTACTTTTCAATATCATCTATTGGCGATACACTAAAATGGTTTTCGATTTTTGCCCTGTAAGACCATAATATTAAGACAAACACATTAAGACAATAACAAG
Organism: Faucicola osloensis; assembly: GCA_019353055.1. Classification (GTDB taxonomy): domain Bacteria; phylum Pseudomonadota; class Gammaproteobacteria; order Pseudomonadales; family Moraxellaceae; genus Faucicola; species Faucicola osloensis_C. The sequence goes on along the minus strand of JABAHL010000001.1, from coordinate 307,864 downwards.
GAACATAAAATGATCAATCATACCAAGGCGATTAACAGCTTTCTTGACTACGTTAAAGTTCAATTGCCCATCATCCAAGCGCCGATGGCAGGTGTCCAAGACAGCAAACTTGCTATCGCTGTCTGCCAAGCAGGCGGACTTGGCTCACTCCCCGGCGCCCTGCTCAGCCTACAAAAAATTGAAAGCGAAATTAAGGCTATTCGTGCTGCGACTGACGCCCCCTTTAATGTCAATTTTTTTGCCCATCAACAACCTGACTATACCAAAGCAATGCAAGAAAAATGGTTTAATGCCCTACAACCTTATTATCAAGAATTGGGTTTGACGCAAGATGAGATAGCCACGACCGGTGGACGTCAGCCATTTACCCATGAACAAGCAGCGCTAGTGGCGGATTTAAAAGTCCCTGTGGTGAGTTTTCATTTTGGGTTGCCTGACAAAGCTTTGTTAAATATCGTCAAAAAATCCGGGGCGATTGTGATATCCTCCGCCACCACGCCTGCAGAAGCGCGCTGGTTGCAAGCCAATGGGGCGGATATGATTATCGCGCAAGGGTTGGAAGCAGGCGGGCATCGGGGTATGTTTTTAAGCCAAGATGTCACGCTGCAAGCGGGCACTTTTAGCCTATTGCCCAATATCATCCGCTCTGTCAGTTTACCGGTGATTGCGGCAGGCGGTATCAGCGACAACGATACCGCACAAGCAGCGTTTGCTATGGGAGCCAGCGCAGTACAGGTGGGTACAGCTTTTTTGCTGGCAGAGGAGTGTGATACCAAAGACTTTCACCGCAAGGCACTGCAAAGTGAGCGAGCCGAACACACCGCTTTAACCAATGTATTTAGTGGTGGCTTAGCACGCGGGATTGTCAATTGTTTTATGCAAGAAACGGGGTATATTAGCGAGTCTGCACCCCCATTTCCCCATGCATCGTTTGTCAGCAACCCCATTAAAGCCAAAGCCGAAAGCATGGGAAGTGATGAATTTAGCTCACTGTGGGCAGGGCAAAATGCGAGATTGGCGAAAAGTGGTACAGCAGATAAAATTATGCAAGATTTACTTGGCTACTAGGGCGTGTCCCTAATTCGGAACAAAGTATTTTTAATGGCCTAAAAATGCCTAAATTTGGCAAAACTGCGTTAAATTGTTTGACAATATTCCAATATTATCTGCACAATTTGCCTTGTTTTGCTGGCGATTTAGTCTATTTTTAGCCTCATTATCCAAATAGGGACACGCCCTAATGGCAAAAAATAATCTTGATATATTTTGTTAGTAAAAAAAACGTGAGTAGCAGCACTCACGTTTTTTTAATGAACAGTTTAGAAACCTAATGTTTTGCCATCAGGATTTCTTGGGTCAGAATAGCCATAAAACCCAGAATCATCAGCTTGAATAATTTGAATACGTCCCATTGGTGCTTTAGTAACAACTTTATGACCTTTGTCTTGCAACAATTTTATCGTATCAGGACTAATGCCTTCTTCAACTCTAAGCTCATCGGGTAACCATTGGTGATGAACTCGTGGTGTAATTATCGCTTCTGCTGGATTCATTTCATGGTCAATAGTATTGACCACACTTTGCAATACAGTCGTGATGATACGAGCCCCACCTGGACTACCTGTCACAAGCCAAGGTTTATTATTCTTCATGACAATCGTTGGTGTCATTGAAGAAAGTGGACGTTTTTTTGCTTCAATCGCATTGGCAGCACCGCCCACTAGACCAAACGCATTTGGCACACCGGGTTTCACTGAGAAGTCATCCATTTCATTATTGAGTAAAATCCCTGTGCCTTCTACAACAATGCCACTACCAAAGTTAAGATTTAATGTATAGGTGACAGCAACGGCATTGCCCGCTTTATCCATGACTGAAAAATGCGTAGTCTGGTCACTTTCATAAGGTTGTGGTTCACCAGGTTTAATGTTTGATGAAAGTCTTGCTTTATTATCATCAATCGTTTTGACTAGTTCATTAGCATATGCTTTCGATGTTAAACCTTTGACAGGGATTTTGACAAAATCCGGGTCGCCCAAATATTCTGAGCGGTCAGCATAGGCTAATTTCATACTCTCTGCCATATGGTGAATATTTTTGGCACTATTTACCCCATCTTCTTTGATAGGGTAATGCTCAAGCATATTTAATATCTCAATCAAGTGTACACCACCCGAACTTGGGGGTGGCATGGTAACAACTTTATAGCCTCGATAATCACCAATAATTGGCTGACGCTCAACAACTTTATAGGCTTTTAAATCTTCAAGTGTCATTGTGCCGCCATGTGATTGCATTTCTTTAGCAATTTTTGTGGCGATTTCACCTTGATAAAATGCTTTCGCCCCTTGTTTGGCAATCAAACGCAATGATTTCGCCAAGTCTTTTTGTACCAACAAATCACCAGATTTCAGCGGTTCACCGTTTTTGAAAAAAATCGCTTTGCTAGCTGCCCATTTACCCAGTGTTGATTTTTCTTGTTTTAACGTCTGTGCCAATACATCACTGACAATAAACCCTTTGTCTGCAAGCTTAATTGCAGGCTCAAGCACTTTAGATAATGGCATGGTACCCCATTTTTTTAGCGCGTATTCCATCCCAGCCACTGTACCAGGCACACCTGAAGCGTCATGCGTGAACAATGATTTTCCATCAATAACATTACCTTGATTATCCAGGTACATATCACGGCTGGCTTTGGCTGGCGCAATTTCGCGAAAATCAATCGCAACATCTTTGCCAGTTTTATCGTCATGCAACACCATAAAACCACCACCACCAATGTTGCCTGCATTTGGCAAGACGACTGCTAAGGCAAATCCAACCGCGACCGCCGCATCGATAGCATTCCCGCCTTGTTTTAATATATCCAAACCAACTTGCGTTGCTAACCCTTGCTCGGAAGCCACCATACCATTTTTACCATAGACAGGATGAAAGATATCATTACTGCTATCGTAGCGATTTGCCGCTAACTGGCTAGCATTGGTGGCGGGTTTTGGTAATAGTTTGCTTTGGGTAATGGGTGATATCACCAACATTAAAGCCAATGACAGATTGGTTAAAATCATTTTAGGTTTTAGTCGCATGTCCCTATCCTTCTAAATTACTAGTTGATGTTGTAGCAGATACAAATAATATGTATTGCTACAATATACACAAATCCTTTCACAAAAAACGTCATATTAAATTGTGACAAAAATATTGCTGTTATCTGACCCATTCGTTAATTTTTCTAACGGATATTTAAGTTATGAGTATTTACCGCAATAGGCAAGCTTTTTTAAATGCCATACCCCATCAATTAAAGATTGCTATCGTTTATTAAGTCTGTGATGTAGCTTAACCACATTGCCCATAATCAAAATCGCTGGGGCGGGCAAGTTTGCCTCACGTTGTTTTGCTACGATGGTCTCAAGCGTGCCTGTCAAAACTTGCTGATGCGGCAAGCTGGCATTGGACACAATCGCAATCGGCGTACTGGGATTTTTTCCTGCGTCAATCAAGCCACTCGTCAGTTTATCCAGCTGCTTTAATCCCATATAAAAAACCACGGTTTGGTTATCATCAAGCCAGCTAGCAAAGTCTTCATTGATGGTATCCGTCTTAAGAGAGGCGGTGACGAACTTGACAGAGTGCGCATACGCACGGTGAGTCAATGGAATACCGGCACAGCTTGCTGCCGCGGTGGCTGCGGTGATGCCGGGCACGACTTCAAACTCAATCCCAGCTACGACCAATTGCTCGGCTTCTTCGCCACCACGCCCAAATACATACGGGTCACCACCTTTGAGACGTAACACGCGTTTTCCTTGCTGCGCCTGTTCCACGAGTAGCTCATTGATTTTTTCTTGCCTTACCGCATGATCACTGGCTTTTTTGCCAACGTAGATTTTGGTGGCATCACGCCTGCACAGATCGAGAATCTGCGCTGAAACCAAATTATCATAAAATACGATGTCCGCTTGTTGCATCAATCGTAGCGCTTTAAAGGTTAGCAAGTCGGGATCGCCTGCCCCTGCGCCCACAATGTACACCTTACCAAGCTGGGCTTTATCCGTAGGTTGGTTGTTGGCGTGCTGCTGTAGTAGGGTTTCAAGTTGGCTTTCAGCTTTGCTTAGGCTATTTGTATTGCCTTCAAATACCGATTCTGCCACTTGTCCTTCAAAAGCTTGCTCCCAAAACTTACGTCTAGCCGTCACATTGGGCAATGCAGCTTTCACTTTATCACGAAATCTACCTGCCAACCCTGCCAATTCGCCATATTGCGGTGGCACCACTGTTTCGATTTTGGCGCGCAGCAGTCTTGCCAGCACTGGGGCTTTGCCTGCACTGGATACCGCAATAGTAATCGGATTGCGGTCGACGATGGCAGGAAAGATAAAGGTACATAGCGGTGGATTATCGACGACATTGACTGGGATAAAACGGGCTTCACAATCATGAAAAATCTGCGCATTTACTGTTTCATCATCGGTACAAGCAATGACCAGGGTTTGTTTATCCAAATATTTTTGCTGATAAACATCGTTAATCAATTGATGGCGAGAATCGCTAAATTGCGCGGTGAGTCTCGGCTCATAGCTGGGTGCGACAAAGGTGATTGTCGCACCAGCTTTGTCAAGCAAATCCGCTTTACGCAGTGCCACTTCCCCACCGCCAACCACGAGCACAGGGCGATTTTCTAATTTAAAAAATAGCGGTAAGGTATTCATAGGCATTCTCAACATTAGATAGCGACAAGAACAATAGTGACAAGAACAATTAAGCCGAACCGAAGTTCAGCTTAACATTATCATACATACTGCCCATCAAAAATTATAATTGTGTATGTAGACCACATTCACGGTTTTCTTCAACTTTGGTTGGGTCAAAGTAGTCATGTTCATTTGGCAAATCATGCTCTTTTAAGTAAGCTTCTAAGTCATCTTCTGACCAATGGAACAATGGCGCTACTTTTAACACGCCATCTTTGCTTTCTGACAACACGTCAAGCGATTGGCGAAATTCTGTTTGGTCTTTACGAATCGCATTAATCCACACATCTGGGGCAATTTCTTTCAACGCACGTCCAAATGGCTCAAGTTTGACTTGCTCAGTGAATTTTGCGTGCGCTGGGTTATTCACACTAGGTACACCGTTGAACTCGACATCACGCCAAGCTGCGGTTTGTTGCGGCAAGTAGGTAATCACGTTTAAATTTAGACGTTTAATCAAATCTTGGGCGTGGCGGTAAGTGGCTTCAGTGTTGTAACCTGAATCCACGAACAATACTTTGATATCAGGACGTTGTTTGGCAACCATCTCTAATAATACCACTTCGTAAGGGCGAAAGTTGGTAGTGATGATAGGATTACTACCTTGTGCCAGTGCCCAAGCAATGATTTCCTCGGGAGTTTTGCCATTCAATTCTGCGTTAGCTTTATCTAGGTCGATATTTAGTTTATTGCTCATTGGATTTCCTAATGTTTTATGGTGAAAAATTGGGATACGCTATGCTAATCAATTATGCGATGTTTAAAAAATGATTTTTGATGATATTATTATGAAAATTTAGAATTAACCAATTAACTTGAAATGCAGAAACGACAAGTTTGAAAGGACACGGTAGCAACTTGCTAACATTAAAAAAGCGAACCCTTAGATTCGCTCAATCTTAGCATCATTCAACAATTAATTGGCAAAAATCGGTAATTGCGTCACACTGCGACCGGTATAACGGTGTTTGATATCGACAAAATAATCAAACCAGCTAGGGTTAAAATCGCTGTCATTAATATCAAACTCACTAAACCCTACTTCAGTAAGTAGCTGCAAGGTATCTGGCAAGATATCACCACTAGCGCGCAACACAATAGCGGGGTTATAACTGGGGTGTTGCTGGATTTTTTGCGCTAGGCTATAACCGCGTCCATCACGAAAGCCATGAAAATCAATTACAATCACGGACAATAGCGGCATCACTTTGGCAAAGTCCTGGTGCAAAAACTGATAATCACTAGCGCCCGATAAAATAATACCCAGTTTTTTATCGCCCAACCGATGAGACAGCGCTACCAAATCATCCGCCTCTAACTGCGGTTTTGGCGGATTTTTCTCGCTAAATTGGACAGGGCGATAATCCACCAAAATTTCAGTGATATCTGAGGCATACTGGGATGGGTCGATATGCTCAATTTTTTGCTCATGAATACTCACGCTCACTGACTTTACATTATCAATCACTTGGCTTTGGTTAATGAGTGCCATGGCTTATCCCTCCACCGGCTGTTCTGATTTGTCACGATATACATACTCTTTAAATGGCTCAATGCCGATACGATCAACAACTTCGGCAAACGTTTCGCTACCAAAGTCGGTATCCGCTGCTTGACGGTATTTAAGATAGACTTGCAGGATATCATCCACTGTCGCCGCAACCGCATCGACAGGCACGGATTTACCCAAAATATCGCCTAATTTGGCGTTTTGACCCGATCTACCACCCAGCGAGATTTGGTACCAATGCTCGCCTTTTTTATCCACGCCCAAAATACCGATATCGGCGACATGGTGATGCGCACAGGCATTCATACAGCCTGACATGTTTAGGCGAATTTCACCAATATCATGGACAAAGTCTGCGTCTTGGAAATATTGGTTGACTTGATTAACGATATTTAAGGTGCTGGCATTGGCCAATGAGCAATAATCAAAACCTGGACATGAGATAATATCCGTCAATAAGCCAATATTTGGGCGGGCAAGGTCGTATTGTTTGAGCACCTGATAGACCTCATATACTTCTTCAAGTTTGACGTCCGTGAGCACCAAGTTTTGATGATGGGTGCCGCGCACTTCACCAAAGCTGTATTTGTCCGCCAAATCAGCCACCACGCGCATTTGGGTAGCGGTGATATCGCCGGTGTCTTGCATAAAGTGTTTTAGTGAGATAATCACCACGTGATAGCCTTTGACTTTATGCTCGCGGGTATTTTGGTTAAACCAGCGCACAAACTCGCTATCTTCAAACTGGGCAGCCAATTTGTCTTGGCTAGCTTGTAATTGTTGTTGGCTGAATGTTTGATACGCTGGCGGTGGAAAGTAGGTTTTGGCGTGTTCAATTTGTTCAGCTGTCAGTGTTAATGCACCGTCTTTATTGTGTTTTTCCCAATCTTGTTCCACGATTCGTGAAAACGCTTCAGCGCCCATACTTTCAACCAAAATCTTGATACGGGCTTTGTATTTGTTGTCACGGCGACCGTATTGGTTGTAGATACGTAAGATGGCATCTAAATAAGAGAGTAAATGGCGTTCAGGTAAAAACGGACGAATCACTTTGCCAATCACAGGCGTGCGACCTAGGCCACCGCCCACCATCACTTCAAAACCGATGTCGCCTGCATCATTTTTGACCACATGCAAGCCAATGTCATGCAGCTGGGTCGCGGCACGGTCTGAGCGAGTACCAATAACCGCAATTTTAAATTTACGCGGTAAATAGGTAAATTCTGGGTGAAATGTTGACCATTGGCGAATGATTTCACAATACGGGCGCGGATCGGCAATTTCATCAGCCGTTACACCGGCAAACTGGTCAGTGGTGGTATTGCGGATACAGTTACCTGAAGTTTGAATCGCATGCATCTGTACCGATGCCAGTTCTGCCAAAATATCGGGCACTTCTTCTAATTTTGGCCAGTTAAATTGCATATTGGTACGGGTGGTGATATGACCATAGCCACGGTCGTATTTTTCGCTGATGTCGGCAAGTTTACGCAGTTGATACGTTGCAAGCAGACCATAAGGAATCGCCACGCGAAGCATCGGCGCATGACGCTGAATATATAGACCGTTCATCAGGCGTAATGGCAAGTACGCTTCT